>NZ_JBQCGW010000233.1:0-21713 GCF_051955275.1 Pseudobacter sp.
ATCCGTTCCTGAAGGTTGACACTATAAGTATGCATGAACCGGAGGTATTCCTCCAAAAATAATGAGTGAGTAAACTATTTCAGAGCTCCAATCGATCAAAGGATTGAATACCTCTGAAACGTTTACAATAAACCTGAAACGGTTAAATCACCTACACTATATGCGAAAGGATGATCCCGGTAGCCACGGCGGCATTCAGACTCTCCGCCTGCCCGATCTTAGGGATCGTAACCTTTTGCGTTGCCATCTGCAACAACTCCTCGCTGATCCCCTTGCTTTCATTGCCTATCAACAGGATCCCTTCCTTCACCGCTCCTAATTTGGGCAAAGGCGTACCATTCAGGGTAGCCGCGTACACCGGAATATCAGCATGGTTCTGCAGAAAAGAAGCCAGGTCCTCATACAATACCCGCACCCGGGCAATACCTGCCATGGTAGACTGCACCACCTTAGGATTGAACACATCGGCAGATTCGCGGCTACATATGACAGTGCTGATGCCGAACCAGTCGGCGCAACGGACAATGGTTCCCAGATTGCCTGGATCCTGCACCGTATCCAGCATTAACGAAATTTTATTTCGCAACACCAGTCCCGTGGGGAATACCGGTTTGCGGAAAATTCCCAACACCTGGTTAGGGGTGTGGAGCGAAGAAATGCGTTGCAGTTCAGCCGCAGTTACCGTCTGTACAGCATTCTGCGGCAGGAAGGCCTGCTGCTGTATCCAGCTGTTCTCCGCGTAAAGCTGCACCAGGTCTGTATTTCCAGCCGCCAGCAACTCCTCGATGATCTTGGGACCCTCGGCTACAAATACCCCTTCCTCATCCCTTAATTTTTTCTGGCTCAAACTTTGAATATATTTGACCTGCGTTTTAACCAACATTGCGCTTCCATTTTTTTAGTGATGATATCATCCGGCCAGCAAGTTACTGTATTTGTAAAGCAATCCCGGTGGGTAGTTTATTGCCTGCTGTGTATGATGCTGGTCAGTTCCTGCATCCCATCCGTGAACAAAGCCTATAAAGGCAAGACCTTCGTTTACCAGACCAATATCAATATCAAAGGCAAACTGCCCGGCTATAAAAAAAGAGAACTTTCTGAAAAACTGCTGAACCAGCTGGACGACAGCCTGAAAGTACGTGTGCTCTCCTGGGCTGGCCTGGTGAAAACCTATGTGCGCCCGCCCCTCTTCGATACCACCAATATCGGCAGATCCAGGGTGTTCATGAATGCCCTGCTCAGGTCCAACGGCTATTTTCAATCATCCATCACCGATACCTTCAATATCAAACCCGTCAATGGGAAGAACCGGGTTTATATTACTTTTAATGTAGACCCCGGTATTCAACTTAAAATAGACAGTATCGGCTTTGCCCTCACCACCCCCGAACTGCAGGAACTGGCGCTGGAACACCGTAACCGCTCCGATCTCAAAAAGAATTCACCGTATACTATAGAATCTGTATCCAACGAAGTGGACAGATTGCTGACCTCCTTCCGCGATAACGGTTATTATAAGATCACCCGGGAAAGTATTTATGCGGAAGTGGATACTGTTGTGGCCGCCCTGATAGATCCTACCCTGGATCCCTTTGAACAGATCCGCCTCCTGGATTCCCTCCGCCGCAAGCGCGATAACCCCACCATCAACGTGGTGTTCAAACAGCGGGAGCCCAAAGACAGCACCCATCTCATGAAATATTACATGGGTAATGTATCCGTATACCCTGATATCTACCTCCTGGAAGATACCACCGACCAGAAAAGGGATACCACCACCATCGATCATTTCAAATTCTATTATAATTCACGCAAATTCAAACTGCCTTTCATCGCCAAAAATATTTCACTGGACCCCGGCGCCCTCTACCGGCAAAGAAGGTATTACAGAACTATCAATACCTTCAACCAGCTGGGCCCCTGGCAGAATGTAGACCTAGAACTGCATGAACGTTACGATAGTGTACCGCTGCTCGATGCCACGCTGAAACTCTACCCCGCCAAGAAACAAAGCATCACGGTGGATGTGGAAGCCAGCCGCAACGTGAGCGATTTCCTCTCCAACGGCCGTTTCTTCGGTATTGGCCTGAATTTCCGCCTGCTTGATCGCAATGCCTTTCGCGAAGCCATACAAACCAGTACCAATGCGCGTTTCGGGATAGAGCTCGGAACCAACCTGGTGCAAACACTGCAGGCCAGTTTCTCCCATAATATCTATTTCCCGAAATTCATCCTGCCCTGGAAACTGAACCAGGAGGAACGTGTACTCAGCCCCCGCACCGTGCTCTCCCTGGAAGCGGGTTATACCAACCGCCGCGAATTCTTCCAGGTACCCAGCATGAAAGCCAGCTGGGGATATGAATGGATCAGCGGCCGCATCAGGGGCAGCAGCGAAACACCGCGGCGCAGGATCAACTGGCAATACATCCCGCTCAACTTTGAATATACCAGCGTACGCAAAACCGACAGTCTGAAAAAACTGGAACAACAGATCTCCGCTTACCGCTTTGCCTTCAACGATGGTATGATCATCAGCCAGGTGCTCAGCGCCAGTACCACCATGCAGAAGCCTAACAGGCTCACCCTGCTTCGTGCCCGCGTGGAAGAGAGCGGCGCCATCTTCGGTACTATCAAAAAGCTGGAGCTTGGCGATCTCCGCCGCTTTGTGAAGATCGATGCGGAAGTAAAACATTATATCGACTTTGCCAGGTCATCACTTGCGCTCCGCGCCTATGGCGGCATCGGCATCATTTACGGTAAAACCGATACCGGCGGCGTGATCATCCCTGAATACAACCTTCCTTTCTTCAAAGCCTTCTCCGCCGGCGGCCCTTACAGTATGCGCGCCTGGCAGATCCGGAGGCTTGGGCCGGGTACCGCCACCCTGTATGAACCCCGCAGCGATACAGCTGGCATCGACCGTTTCGGTAATATGCAACTTGAGTTCAACGCCGAATACCGCTTCAACCTCACTACTATTGCAGGTATCAAAGTGGCCAGCGCATTGTTTGTTGATATGGGAAATATCTGGAGCACCGAATTCAACCAGGATACCAAACAGAAGATCCCGGAAGCAAGCTTCAGGATCGACAGGCTGTATAAAGACATTGCCGTAGCGGGAGGCACCAGCCTTCGCTTCGATTTCGACTTCTTCCTGATCCGTCTTGACTGGGCTTACAAACTGAAGAATCCCGTGTTTGCCAATGAGAATGCGGGCTGGTTCCATAAACTGGATATCGGCAGCGGCCAGTTCCAGCTGGGTATCGGTTATCCGTTCTGATCCGTTTCCCCTTTCGTTTTCACCACATCTATATAAGTGGCTATCTGCTCCATGGTCATGGACTGATCCAGCGTGTAATCACCAATGCGCGTACGCACCAGCTTGCTGAGGTGGCCGCCTACCCCGAGCGCTTCGCCATAATCATTGGCCAGGCTTCGTATATAGGTACCCGTTGAACAGACAACCCTGAAATGCACTACAGGCATTTCAACGGCAGTGATCTCGAAGGTCCGGATGGTAACAGGACGTGGGTCCACTTTCACTTCTATTCCTTTGCGTGCCAGCTCATAGAGGCGCTTGCCATCTTTTTTAATGGCAGAATGCATGGGAGGCATCTGCAGGATATCCCCGGTGAATGGTTTGGTAGCTTCCTGCAACTGTTCAATAGTGATATGATCGAAAGGCTTGAAATTTTCCGGATCGCTTTCCAGATCGTAGGTGGGTGTGGTGGAACCAAGTGTGATGGAACCCGTGTACTCTTTTTCACGGGCCATATAATCATTGATCTTTTTGGTGAACTTGCCGGTACAAACAATGAGCAGTCCTGTGGCCAGCGGATCCAGTGTTCCCGCATGCCCCACTTTTTTGATGCGGATCATGTTGCGCACTTTGCGCACTACATCAAAAGAAGTCCATTCCAGGGGTTTATTGATCAGCAATACCTGCCCCTGCTCAAAATCATTTACCGGTGTTTCCATGCGGCGAAGATAGGCATCGCCGCTTAAATAGCCTGCCTGGCTTTCAACTCCAGGTATTTATTGACGGTTTCCACGGTAAGATTCTGCGGCGTGGTGAGGATGGTGGAGATGCCATGTTGCTGCAGTTCTTTCACGATCAGTCTTTTTTCGTGATTCATCCTTTCCGCAATGGTGCGCATATAGAGCGATTCAATATTGGTGACCTTCTGCGCTGTGAGCTGTTTCAGTTCCGTATTCTCGAAGAACACCACCAGCAAAAGGTGGTTGCGCGCAATACTGCGGATATAGGGAAGCTGCCTTTGCAGGCCGCTCACTGATTCAAAATTGGCGAAGAGCACTATCAGGCTTCGCTGTGTGATGCGCGTGCGCACCAGGGCATAGAGCTTTTCATAATCGGGCTCCAGGTATTGTGTCTGCTGGTTGTACAGCGTTTCCAGCACCAGGTTCATTTGTCCGGGCCTGCGGTCTGCCGGCAGGAACTGCCCGAGCGTATCGGAAAAAGTTACCAGTCCGGCCTTGTCCTGGCGGAGCAGGGCAACCCTTGTAAGCACCAGCGTTGCGTTGATGGCATAATCCAGCAGGCTCATGCCTTCGAATGGCATTTTCATCACACGGCCTTTATCGATCACGCAATAGATCTGCTGGCTGCGCTCATCGGAATAATTATTCACCATCAGCTGGCCGCCTTTGCGGGCCGTGGCCTTCCAGTTGAGGCTGCGGATATCATCTCCCGTAACATATTCCTTGATCTGTTCAAACTCAAGACTGTGGCCGATCTTACGGATCTTTCTGCTACCGGCATCGGCCAGGTTATTGCTCATGGCCCGCAGTTCAAACTGCCTGAGCGCAAAGAATGATGGCAATACTCTCACGGTGGTTTGTTCCCCTGCTTCCTGGAAACGGCGGATCACCAGTCCCAGGATGCTTTTGGCAAATACATTCACGTAATGGAAAGTATACTCACCGCGTTCAACGGGACGCAATTTGTAATGAAGCGTTTCACTGCCGCCAATGCCCAGCTGCAACTTCAGCAGGAAATCGCGTTTCTGGAACTGCACCGGCAGCTCATCGATCACTTTCAGGAATACCGGGAAATTATACCTGCTGGTCAGCACGATGCTCACGGCGTTCTCATCTCCGTTGCTGAACCTTTCCGCCATCTTACGCTCCGCCTTTATTCCTTTTCTGGAAAACAGGATGATATAATCCACTATCACAAGGGTTACAAAGAATATAAGCCCGTAAGAGGCTATCGCATACAGGAACGGCCAGTTGAAAGAAAGGATGAACAGGAGGATCAGCACCGCAAAAGCGATGTAGAACAATCTTCCGAAGAACAATGGTTTTATGAAACGTTTGATAAAGCCCATGCTATATTATCTCGGTACCTCAATTTGTTGAAGAATATCCCTGATCACATCGTCTGTGTTGGCGCCTTCCATTTCTTTTTCAGGTGTGAGCACCAGTCTGTGGCGGAGAACGGATGGTGTGATATGCACCACATCTTCCGGTGTGATGAAGTCACGGCCACGGATAGCCGCTAATGCCTTGGCGCCGTTCAGGATGCCGATGCTGGCGCGGGGTGAAGCACCCAGGTAAATGGATTTATGGTTTCTTGTGCTGCCCACGATGGTGGTAATAAAGCTGATCAGTTTGGGCTCCACATGCAGGGTGCGGACCTGCTGGCGGAGAGAGTCCACCTGTGCACCGGTTAGCACCTCACCTACCTGCGCCATCATGTCTTTCAGATTGCTCTGGTGATGATGCATTACTACCTGGTATTCCTGCTCCTGGGTTGGATAGCTAACCAGTATTTTAAAAAGAAAACGGTCGAGCTGCGCTTCCGGCAGATGATATGTTCCTTCCTGCTCAATGGGGTTCTGGGTGGCCACTACCATGAAGGGAGATTCAAGCGCATAGCTATGTCCATCCACCGTTACCTGCTTTTCTTCCATCACCTCAAAGAGGGCTGATTGTGTTTTGGCCGGGGCGCGGTTGATCTCATCTATCAGCACGATATTGCTGAAGATGGGGCCACGCTTGAACTGGAAAGTACTTTCTTTGGGATTGAAGATGGAGGTGCCGATCACGTCGCTCGGCATCAGGTCCGGAGTGAACTGGATGCGAGAGAAATCAACGGAGATACATTTGCTCAGCAGTTTTGCCGTAAGGGTTTTGGCAACACCGGGCACTCCTTCGATGAGCACATGACCATCGGCGAGGATGGCTGCCAGCAGCAGCTCCACCATTTCGTCCTGACCTACGATCACTTTACCGATCTCCTGTTTAAGGGCATGCACCTGCTGATGCAGGATCCCCAGGTCGGTGCGGCTCTGAAAAATATTGTTTGTTTCCATTTCCATGTTCTGTATGCGTTTGAATAGGTGATGTTTATTTTTTATCAGGTATGCTGGTAAAAATGATCCAGCTGCTGCTGCAGTTCCAGTAATTCCATATCAGTAACGCCGTAATGGGCCTGCGCGTATTTCAGCTGATATACCAGGGATTTCAGCGATTCTTTATCGTAACCGGATTTATGCGCCAGTCTTTCAATGAAATCATCGTCCATGGTGGTGCGCACATTGAATTTACGGCGCACATGGTCCATAAAGATAGCCGCCATTTTGTAAGCCAGGTTATTATTGTCTTTCCGTTGCAGGTAGAGCCTTCCAACGGTCCTGGCAAATTCAACAGTGGCATTCTTCAGGGGGGCGCGAACGGGGATGATCCTTTGTTTGCGTTTGGATTCGAAAAGATATACGATCACTGCCATCACCAGCACCATCCACATGGCGGCAGCCAGACCAGGTTGTTTTTTAAGCCAGCCCAGGGCAGAGAAATTCTTCGGCTTATTGCTTTTGCTGCTACGGAAATAATCGTCCCAGTACAGGGAAGAGATATTATCCGGCAGGTAGCTGAGTACAGCATCGTAATAAGCTTTGTTGTTCTTATGCAGCAGGAAGAAGTTGGATAATGCCAGGGGTTCCGTATGCAGGTAGATGGCTCCTCCCCCATCCCAGGAGAACTTTACAAAATTGGGGCGGCCCTTTCCATCCCAGCCCAGCACTTCCGTGATGGAAGAATCTATTTTGCTGAAATAGTTCTCCAGCGGGTAACCGGGATAAGAGAAAGAATCCACTTTTCCACTCACCGGATCAGCAACGGAAACGGAGCGGCCGGTGGAAATAAAATCATTGTCGGTCTGCAGGTGTAAAGAATCCAGGATGCGGTCATTGAAGCTGAAAGCGCTCATGAACACGGTTCCGCCACGCTGAATGAAATTATGGATAGCCGTAGCTTCATCTTCCGTAGCGAATACATTCCTGGCCACAACAACAAGTGCTTCGCGTTTTCCGTTGAGCGACAGCTGCTCTTTTTCAGTATTGTTACCGGAGAAGCTATAGGGAGAAAGCGGCTTCTTGTTCACTTCTATCAGTGCATCGGGGAAAATGTCCGACAGGTTCTGGTGTGCATACCAGGTTCCGTATGGGATCTTATCTGCACGATAAAGCGTGATGCGCTTGTCCAGTTCTTTTTTATTGGTGCTGCAACCGGCCATTATTACCAGTGCCAGCAACAGGAGATACCATCTGTATGTTATAATCTGTTTCAACGGCGGATGGTATTTATAAAGTTCTGAAAATCTTTGTATACAAGGTTGAACTGTTCACCATTCAGTTCAAATTCTCCGTACCACACATAGTCATACACGTTAGTGAGATAAGAGAAGCTGCCGGTGGGATCATGGGCGCGCATCTGGTTCACATAATCGTGGTTGGTGCTGCGTGCATCCAGCTTGATCTTGCCAACTTCATCCAGCCTGCGCAGGGTGAAGAGGTAGCTGTAGCGGATAGCCAGGCGGAACTTCCCCTGCTCGATGGATTCTTTGATCTTTGCCTGCAGTTCGTCCACATTCAGGTCTTCGGCTGCTTCTTCTTCGTGAACTTCTTTCAGCCGGGCATCGTGCTGCCAGGGCCAGCGGTTACCCATCAGTTTATAGATGAGGAAGCCAAGCAGGGCTACCAGCACCAGGATCATGAATATTTTGGCGATGCCGGCGAGACCTGAGAAATCCCAGGTACGGTATTCCCGGTCGCGGTTGTATTCCTGGTCATCGGAAGACTTCGGTTTCTTTTTACCTTTTACCTGTTTTTCGGTCCAGTAAGCAGAGTCATTGGCGTATGCAAAGGCTTTATCCAGTTTCAGCCGGGCTACGGTGGAATCGGGCACTTTACGGAGTGAAGGTGCTGCGGGGGCTTCTTCCAGATCTTCTTCCCCATCCAGCCCTTTTTCCAGAACATCTTCAATCAGTTCCCCGGCTCTACTGGTACCAGAGGTGCCTGTTTCATGCACCACCGTTGTATCGAACAAGGTACTATCCACCAAAGGCTGTTCTGTCTGCGCCTGCGCGCCTGTGCTGAGCAGGAACAATCCCAGCACCAGCAGGAACCTGAATATTTTGGATGAGGAATATGAGTTCTCTACAAACATGAGCTGTTATAACAATTCAGCGGATTGCGACCTCCTGTTTACGATGGCGGGATAGATCACAAAATACCAGATGATAAAAATAAAGGAGATGGCAAGTATCGATATGCTCAGGGCTTTGGGCATATGGGTAAGTCTTGTTACGAATCCTTCCAGGAAGGCGGCTGCAATGAATACCGGCACCAGGCCCATCATCAGCATCACGCCGTGTTTGGCTCCTGCTTTCAGGGATTCCAGGCGTTTGCGTGTGCCGGGGAAGAGTATGCTGTTGCCAAGTATGAAGCCGGCAGCACCGGAGATCACGATAGCGGAAATTTCCAGGGTGCCATGGATCCAGATCACCAGCACGGAATCAAATCCCAATCCTTTTGCAAAGAACATGTACTGGAAAGCGCCAACCATCACTCCATTGGTGAAGAGGAGCCATACGGAGCCGAGCGACAGGAAGAGCCCTCCTACAAATACGAGGAAGGACACCTGGATATTATTGAGTGCAATGCGGAGGAACATTTCCATCCGGTTCTCGTCTTTATACACGCCGAAGGGATCGCCGGAAGAAATATTCTCTTCCGTCATTTCCACATATCCGTCACCCAGGATACCGCGTATGAAGCTGTCGTCATGCGCTGCGGAAAAAGCGGCCATGAGCGCCATAGCGGTAAAAAAGATAAATGCCCAAAATAATTCGCGACGATGTTTATAAGCTACGAGGGGGAGGTCTGTTTTCCAGAAACGGAGGATCCTGGAACCGCGTTCTCTTTTATTGCGGTAGATATCGAGATAGATGCGGGAGGCCAGCCCGTTCAGGTAGCGGGTGACCCTGCTCTCAGGATAAAAAGTTTTTGCGTATCCAAGGTCATCCACCAGTTCAGTGAAACGTTTGGCAGTTTCATCGGGGTCTGCCTGCTGGTTGAATTGGTATTGCTTCCACTTCTCAACATTCTTTTTTAAAAAAAGGCCTTCTCTCACGGGTCAGAAGTTTATAAATTTATGCCGGAATAAATATAATAGTTAAATCTTAGAACGTTACTATCAGGTTATCCATTTTATCTTTTTATTTGTTTATCAATGGCATTGCTCAAACTAGATACAGGTTTTAATCTCGAAGTGGAAATTCCGGTGGCACCGTTTCCTAAACGTCTTTTGGCCTGGATTATTGACGGGGCTGCCTGTATTATTTATTACCTCCTGGTACTGGCCATCTCCTATGCATCGGGTACCGGCTGGCTGATCTATATCTTCATGCTCCCCTACCTGCTTTATTACCTGCTGAGCGAGATCCTGCTCAATGGCGGGAGCCTGGGTAAACTGGCCGTAGGCATCCGGGTGATAGCGGAAGACGGCGGCACGCCCACCGGAAACCAGTACATGATCCGCTGGCTGTTCCGATTGATTGACTCCCCTTTCGGGTTCATGCTGATGGTAACCGGGCAGATCCTTCCCTGGTGGTGCTTCCCATTGATCTTTACAGGCATTGCCGTAACCATATTCACGCCCAAATCCCAGCGTGTTGGCGATATCCTTGCCGGCACCATCCTGATAGATACCAGAACGCGCACCAGCATCAATGATACCATCTTCACGGAAGTGGAATCAACCTACCAGCCAAGGTATCCTGAAGTAATGAAGCTGAGCGATAAGGATATCAATACCCTCAAAGGCATCCTGCAAAGCATCACTTCACGCGGCGATATGGGCATGGCAATGCGCATAGCCGACCGCATCAAGGCCAAACTCAACCTGCAGAGTGATGAAGATTCCTTCCAGTTCCTTCATACGTTGATGAAGGATTACAATTATTACACTACAAGGTAGAATTTACGGCAGCGCCGATTATGGCCAGTATGATGGCCACCACATAGAAGCCAATGATAACAATGGTGAAGATGCCCCAGTATTTGGAATACTTACGGAGATTATTCATGCTGGAATTGAGCAATACCTGGTCATTTCCATAGATAGCCCTGATGGCCTGAACAGAGAATTTGTATCTCCAGAAATTAGGGATCAGGTAAACAGCTGTCATCAGCAGATAAATGATCGTTACAACTACTCCTCCTCCGCCTCCCAGGGCACTCATGGAGAAGTCCATACCCGGCATTTCATCATAAAGGCCGCTCACAGCGCCTCCTGCAATAAATGCAATGATGATGAACAGGCCGCACAATACGAACCATACTACAGACAGGAATTTATTCCATTTAGCAGTTTGCAGCAGGTAAGATAAACATTGCTGGTCCATGTGCAGATCAAACACATTGTCTGATTTGCTGATTGAAGATTGCTCCATGATTATTGGTTGAATTTTCATATTAATGCTGATGCGCCATCCCGATGAGCTTCACGGAATAATTGACCATCACCAGCGCCAGTACTATCCAGGCATAAGGCACCAGGAATTTCTTACTGACGGTTTTTCTGCTGATCAGCCAGACCGTAGTGAGCGCAATCAAAACCAGAACGGGCAAAAGCGGTGGATAAAGAGAGAAACTGGCAGCGAAGTTGCCCCGGAGGGCAGCCAGCAAAGAACGTTGTATACCGCACATGGGGCAGTCCATGCCAAGCAGTTGCTTGTACATGCAGGGCAGCATATGGTTTTCCAGCCAGGTGAACATCTGAAAAAAGAAGGGTGATTGAAAAATAATGTTCACTATTCTTCAATCACCCTCTATTCAAAAGTATGGAATTACATTTGGCTCATATTCCAGAAAGAAGCAGCTGCTGCTCCGAAGATCACGATCCAGAAAATGTAATAGATGGTGTAGAGCGCACTGATCGCCAGACCAATGATCGACATGATCCATCCTGCATTCAGCTGGTTGTATCCTTCCCAGATAGCAGGGTTTTCTTTATACAGTTTCCGGCTTTTATTGCCGAGAACGAGGCCGATGATACCGAGGATCAGACCTACGAACAGGCATCCGAATACGATTGAACAAATACCCAGTACCAGTACTGCAGTTGCGTTAGGCAGCATGGCCTTTGGTTGGTTGCTTGGGGGTTGACTTAAATTTTCCATTTATAAGGCGGTTTTTTGAATATTGGGTTACAAGAAAATGAAAAAAAATGAAAACTTAAAAAATATTAATTCACAAGGCCTTAGCAAACACCATCAGAAAAATCGTAATGCGTATTAGTATGCTTGTGCGAATAATACCCTTTGCTTGCTGGGGTTGCCCGTCAGCACGCATTTCCCTTCCTCCGGTTCATTGTCCAGAGGGATACAGCGGATCGTAGCCTTGGTGAGCTCCTTGATCTTATCCTCTGTTTCAGCGGTTCCGTCCCAGTGGGCAGACACAAAACCGGCTTTCCCATTCAGGGTTTCCACAAACTGATCCCAGGTATCAACACGGGTAATATGGCTGTTGCGGTGCTGCAGCGCCTTATTGAAGATATTCTGCTGGATCTCTGTGAGCAGGCCGGACACCCTTTCGGTGAGCCCGTCCAGGGAAACAGTAGTTTTTTCTTTGGTGTCCCTTCTGGCCAGTTCCACCACATTGTTCTCCAGGTCGCGCAGACCGATAGCGATACGCACAGGCACGCCCTTCATTTCATATTCTGCGAACTTCCAGCCTGGTCTTGAATTATCGTTATCATCGTATTTAACGCGGATGCCTGCAGCCTTGAAGCTGTTTACGAGTTCCTGTGCTTTAGCGTCGATCTTCGCTTTGCTTTCCTCTCCTTTATAAATAGGAACGATCACCACCTGCTGGGGAGCGATCTTCGGAGGCAGGATCAGGCCTTCGTCGTCACTGTGTGCCATTACCAGCGCGCCGATCAGGCGGGTGCTTACGCCCCAGCTGGTTGCCCATACATATTCCAGTTTATTTTCCTTGTCGGAGAATTTCACATCGAACGCTTTGGCGAAGTTCTGTCCCAGGAAGTGGGAAGTACCTGCCTGCAGGGCCTTACCATCCTGCATCAGTGCTTCGATGCAATAAGTGTCAACCGCACCGGCAAAACGCTCGCTTTCGGTTTTCACACCTTTGATAACGGGCAGGGCCATCCAGTTTTCCACGAAATCAGCATACACATGCAGCATTTTCACTGTTTCCTCCACCGCTTCCTGTGCAGTAGCGTGGGCGGTATGTCCTTCCTGCCAGAGGAATTCGGCTGTACGGAGGAAAAGGCGTGTACGCATTTCCCAGCGCACCACGTTGGCCCACTGGTTGATGAGGATGGGGAGATCGCGGTAGCTCTGGATCCATCCTTTATAGGTGTTCCAGATGATGGCCTCGCTGGTTGGGCGGACCACCAGTTCTTCTTCGAGCTTCGCTTCCGGGTCAACCATCAGCGCGCCCTTTTTATCGGGATTTGTTTTGAGACGATAGTGGGTTACCACAGCGCATTCTTTGGCGAAGCCTTCTGCATTCTTTTCTTCGGCTTCGAAGAGGCTTTTGGGAACGAAAAGCGGGAAGTAGGCGTTAACGTGACCAGTGTCTTTGAACATTTTGTCGAGTGCGTCGCGCATGTTTTCCCAAAGCGCAAACCCATAAGGTTTAATTACCATACAACCGCGTACGGAAGAATGGTCGGCCAGGCTGCTTTTTATGACCAGGTCATTGTACCATTTGGAGTAGTCTTCGCTTCTGCTGGTGATCTCTTTGCTCATATATTCTTGATAATTTTTAACACTCCCCCCGCAACATTTTAATCGCCGTCACGGTCAATTTATTGTAATTTTAAATTGTGGAGTAAGCAAAAGTAGTACTTCGCATTGTAAAACGTTAAAATCGCAATTATGAAGTCCCGGTTTATCCTCTTAACAGCAATAATAGCGGCTGGCTTTACCAGTTGTTCGGTTTCAAAATCCGGGCAAACTGTGGATGACGTCTATTATTCCCCTGCCCGTGAAACGGGTGGTGCAGTAGCAGCCCGTGGAAGCGGTGGAGATGATTATATCGATGTGAGAGAAAGACAGAGTTCACGTTATCAATCTTCTTCCCGTTACAATAATTCAGATGATTATTATTACGATGATGATGCATATCTCCGTATGAGGGTGCGGAATCCGTATAACTCACGCTGGAGCATGTTCGATAATTACTGGAACGATCCTTTCTATGGAGGTTTCGGAAATGGCTTCGGTGGTGGCTTCTACGGAGGTTTCTCACCCGGCTGGAGCATCGGCTTCAACAGTTATTACAGCCCCTGGAACAGTTTCTACAATCCCATGTACGGATATGGTGGCTGGAACCACGGCTGGAACAGCTACTATTACTGGAACAATTTCTACAATCCTTACTGTGTGGGTGCGGTAGTGGTAAATCCCAAGACCAACCCCAATACCTACACCAGGGTGCGTAATTTCAGTATGGCTGGTTATAACAACAGCGCCTACAACAATCGTAATACCACTGTGAACAGCAGAACAGGACGTGCAAATTACAGGCTGCCTTCCGGCATCGGTGTGTACAATAACAGCAACCGTATGAGCACCAACAGTTCCAACCGCAGTTACAATACCGGCAACAGGAGCAGCGGCAGGGGCAGTTACTATGGTGGTCAGGGTAATACAGGCAGGAGTTATGAGAGAACCTACTCTCCTCCAGACAGGTCTTATTCTCCCAGCACCAATAGCAGCGGTTCTTCCGGCCGTTCAGGAGGCAGCTCTGGCGGCTCCAGTGGCGGAAGCAGCGGTGGTGGTGTAAGCAGACCAGGCCGCAACTAATACTACTGGTTGATAATACAACAGATTATACCAGGAGGAACCAGGATTTGAGATCTCTTGAATTTTGCTTCCTCCTTTTTATTGCATTTACTCAAAGCTTGCAAGCAGACAACATATAGCTACGATTATGAAAAAACATATTTATACAGCCCTCTTCCTTGCCTGCGGGATCCCCGCAATGGCGCAGATCCCGGAAGATGCATTCAGGATGGGCTATACCGTACCTGGTGGAACCGCCCGCTCCCAGGCCATCGGGGGAGCAGTAGGCGCCCTCGGCGGCGATCTGAGCAATCTCTTCAACAACCCGGCCGGACTGGCCTTCTACAAAAGCAGTGAGATAGTGCTCACTCCCCAGTTCGGATTCTATAATGGCAAAGGCGATTTCAGAGGGACCAATTCAACGGGTGAGGCTTTCAATAAATTCAATATGGGTGCTTCGGGTTTTGTAACCGGCTGGACCGACCGCTACAGCCGCTGGGGCACCAAGGCATTTGGTATTGCCATCAACCGCACCGCCAACTTCAATGGCGTGGTGAACTATAAGGGTGTGAACGATTATAGTTCCTATAGCACCAATATGGCCGATGAGTTCTACAGATATTATCAGGATCAGCGTGGGGCCAACCCCGGTAAGTCCGATGCCGATATCATTGAAGATGCCCTGGATGACAACCAACTGTCCCTGCTCACAAAAATGGGCCTGTACACTTACCTGATAGATGTGGATGCGGGTCCTGGCGGACAGGGCACCGTATTCTCCCGCGCGGAAGAGGCAGGGATCCTCAACCAGTCTTATATCGCTAAAACCACCGGCGGTATCACTGAGATATCGTTGGGTATGGGCGCCAATATGGATGATAAGCTGTACTTCGGTGGTAGCCTCGGCATCCCCATCGTCAATTACAACCGGATCAGCACCTATCGTGAATCCGATGTGGATGGAAAAGGCAATAATGAATTCGACTTCAGTCAATACAAAGAAGAATACAATTCAAAAGGTGTGGGATTTAACGTAAAGCTTGGACTCATATATAAAGCGGCAGAGCAACTTCGTTTAGGCCTCTCCGTTCATACGCCCTCCTTCTATGGTCTGCGTGATAAATTCCGCAGCAATATGACCACCAATATCGATACAGCAACAGGCAATATCAAGGAATTCAACGTGAACTCAAGCGTATTCTTCAACAATACAGACCCCAGTTTCAAATACAACCTGAATACTCCCTGGCGCTTCATTGCAAGTGGCGCTTACGTGTTCGGTGGCGTGGAAGATGTATCCAAACAACAGGGCTTCCTTTCCGCTGATGTGGAGTATGTGACCTATGGTGCATCAAGACTGCGTTCCGCAGATGAATACGAAGAAGGTGATTATTACAAGGACGTGAATGATGTGATCAAGGGTGAATACAAGGGCGCGTTCAACTTCCGTGTAGGTGGTGAGCTGAAGTTCAATACGTTCATGACCCGGCTTGGATTTGCTCATTACGGCAATCCGTACAAAGACGGAGCGCTGAATGCCAGCAGAACCAATCTCAGTGCCGGCCTGGGTTTCAGAGACAGGGGCATGTTCCTGGATCTTACGTATGTGCATAGCATTTATAAGGATGTAAACTTCCCTTATCGTGTGGATGCCCCACTGGCCAATACATTTGCGGAAACAACCCAAACCAACGGGCAGGTAGTGCTCACTGTTGGATTCAAATTATAGATCGTGTAGTACAGCTATTAAAATCAAAAGCCCCCTATGGCAAGGGGGCTTTATGATTTGTAAGGTTTACTAAACCTTAACCCTTCACTTTTGTCTCGTAACGCGGTAATTTCGAGAATTCGGATACCAGAAATCACCTGAGACTCGCGTAGTACAAAGTTCGGCTAAAACATTAGAATATTAATGTATTTAACTTTTTATTGCGATTTTTTGTAATAACTTCTAATAACCTTCAAAAGATATTTGAAAACAGCGAATTAGAATTGCGGCTACAAGTTAAAAAATCATTCTCTGGTAGAAAATAACCTTGAAAAAAATTTTTGTTCACATTTTTCAGCCATCCTGTTTACAAAGTTCCAGAACCCTTTTCCAGTCTGCCGGAGCGGTCCATTCAAAGGCCTGGTCTTTCCGGAACCAGGTCAGTTGCCGTTTGGCATAATGACGGGTATTCTTCTTTATTTCCTCTACTGCTTCTTCGAGTGAAATCTTTCCATCCAGGTGGTCAAACAATTCTGAGTAGCCTACGGTTCGCAGGGCATTCAGATGCCTGTGCGGGTACAGGGATCTTACTTCTTCCAGGAGCCCCTGCTCCATCATCAATCCCACCCGGAGATTGATGCGTTCATGCAGTTCTTCTTTAGGAAGATCAAGGCCTATTTTGATGACATTGAAAGGGCGGGAAACTTTTTTCCGTTGCTGAAATTCGCGGATGGATCTTCCGGTCTGGAGTTTCACTTCCAGGGCGCGGATCAGCCGGACAGGGTTGAGAATTTCCCCGGAGCTGTAATAGAGCGGGTCCTGATCCGCCACCTGTTGCTGAAGCCATGCAAGGCCGTAGGCAGCGAAGCCTTCGTTCAGTTGCTGGCGGATGGCGGGATCGATGGCGGGGATATCATCCAGGCCTTCGCAGAAGGCTTTGATATAAAGCCCGGTGCCTCCTACCATGATGGCGGTATCGTTTGACCGGAAGATGGAACCGGCTGCTTCCAGGGCATATTGCTCATAGGTAGCCGCATTCACATCCTGGTGAATGGAATGGGAGTTGATGAAATAATGATGCACCAGCTGCAGTTCCTCCGGGGAGGGTTTGGCCACACCGATGGACATTTCCTGGTAACACTGCCTTGAATCGGCAGAGATGATTGCTGTGTTGAAATGTTGAGCCAGCCTGATGGCCAGGCCCGTTTTGCCGGAGGCGGTGGGACCGCCGATGATAATGACGGTTTTGGTCATGTTATTAATCATCCCCTTCGGCCTCAGTTTCGCCGCTTTCCTCGGTAGCCATATCTTCCCCGTCCTCATTTTTCTGGCCAAAGCCTTCAGTGCCGAGGAGCAGGTCATATTTCTCTTCTACTTCGGAGAGCTTATCCTGTCCCATGAGGCCCTTGGTGCCGTTCTGTGAAGGAGCGATGCCCTCTGTTCTGATCACAGCGGGATATTCCAGCCTGGAGTTCTCATCCTTGGTAACGCCGATCAGCTCAACCAGGAAGCTCCAGTTCTTTACGAAGTCATAGATGTAGATGAACTTCTGGCTTGGATTCTTGATCTCGGACCCGATAAGTGTATCTGCCATCAGTAATGGCGGTGCTTCATACTTTTTATCGTATTTGTCCAGCGAGATCTCGCGGCCGCGCAGCCAGTTATCATTACTCCTGTAAAAGGTTGCCTGGTGTTTATTATCGAATTCATAGGATTTAAGGATTACCTGATGTAACTGCAGAAATGTTTGCGTATGCTTGATTGCCACATCGCGGTAGATGCTATCGTCCTCTTCAAAATAAACCCTGAATTTTAGTACAGCCATAAATCGAATATAATGATCGTTCGTTTCAAAAATAAGACAATATTCTAACTTTTTAAAAGGCCCATTTCGGCAGCTTTTTCCATCATGAACCGGTACGCTGCATCGTAGTTGTTTTCAATCACACCATCGAGGATGGCTTCGCGGATGGCGTTCTTCAGATCACCAACGGGTTTAGACGGAGGCAGGCTGAAGGTTTCCATGATCATCTCACCGGTAACAGGTGGTTGCCAGTTCCGGATCTTATCTTTTTCCTCCACTTCTTTCAACCGTTCCCGCACCATTTCAAAATTCTCCAGGAAGCGTTTCACTTTTTGTTTGTTCTTGCTGGTGATATCCGCTTCGCATAGCATCATCAGGTTATCGATGTCTTCACCGGCATCGAACAATAACCTGCGTATAGCCGAGTCAGTTATATTCTCTTTGGTGAGTGAGATGGGCCTGAGATGCAGCTCCACCAGCTTTTTCACCAGCCTCATTTTCTCATTCAGCGGGAGCTTGAGCTTACTGAAAATTTTCGGCACCATCCTCCCTCCCACTACTTCATGACCGTGAAAGGTCCAGCCATGACCTGTTTCAAATTTCTTGGTGGCCGGCTTGGCGATATCATGCAAAAGAGCTGCCCAGCGCAGCCAGAGATCATTGGTGTTGCGCGAAATATTGTCCACTACCTGGAGGGTATGGTAGAAATTGTCTTTATGCCCGTATCCGTCCACATACTCCGCACCTGCCAGGTCAACCAGCTGGGGGAAGATGATATGGAGAAGGCCGGCTTTATAAAGCAGGTCGAGCCCCACACTGGGCCTGTTGCTGCACATGATCTTGTTCAGTTCATCCGTGATGCGTTCCTGCGATACGATCCGGATGCGTTCCGCATTGTTCTTGATGCTCTGGAACACGGGGGGATCGATCACAAAATCAAGCTGGCTGGCAAAACGGACGGCGCGCATCATGCGAAGGGGATCATCGCTGAAGGTCTGATCAGGGTCCAGCGGTGTGCGGATCAGCTTCTTTTCCAGGTCGGCGAGGCCATTGAACGGATCTATGAGGGTGCCGTAATCCGCCTCATTGAGGCTGATGGCAAGGGCATTGATGGTAAAATCGCGGCGGTCCTGGTCGTCTTTCAGATTGCCTGGCTCAACTTCCGGGTTGCGGCTATGATAGCGGTAGCTTTCCTTGCGGGCGCCCACGAATTCTATTTCCCAGTCTTCCAGTTTGATCTGAGCGGTGCCGAAGGTTTTGAAGAATGCCACTGCGGGCCTGGGCTGGAATCGTTCCGCCACTTTATGGGCCAGGGCGATGCCATCACCCACGCAGACGATATCCGCGTCCTTGGTTTTCCGGCCCAGGATCTTATCCCGCACAAAACCACCGATCACGTATGCAGGCATACCTAGCTCGGCGGCCGCATGCGCGATCTTCTTAAAAACAAACAATTCCTTTTCCGTGCAGTTAATTTCCATAATTGGTGCAAATGTAAAACAAGTGAGGGATTAGCGGGAGTCGGGTGGCTTATGCCCGGAGACTGTTGAGGAGCTGCTCGTCCTTTATGTCCAGGGCACATTTAAAATGTCCGAGCGGACAGGCCTTCCGGCCATGCAGCCCGCAGGGGCGGCAGGGCAATGGCTCTTCGATCTCCACAATAAACTGTTTATCCGATAGCGGCCCGAAGCCGAAGGATGGCAAAGTGGAACAATACACGGCCGTAACAGGCGCGTTCACGGATGAAGCGAAGTGCATGGGCGCTGAATCGTTCACGTAATTCATGAAGGCGTCCTTCATGAGGGCGGCCGATTGCAGAAAGCTCAGTTGCCCACTGAGGTTGATCACTTTGGGGTGATGCACCGCGGTGCGGATAGCTTCCGCCAGTTCTTTATCGGGCGGGCCTCCCAACAAATAAATGGTGAGGTCGTAGGGAACCTTATTGATGAAGCTGATCCATTTTTCTACGGGGAATTGTTTGGTAAACCAGACAGATGCCGGAGAAATGGTGATATACTTATGCTCTTTATAATGATGCACGGCTTCTTCATCGCGCACGGAGGGATAAAGATGCGGCTTCTCAGGAATATTACCGGTGAGGTCGCTGATAAGATCGTTGCAGCGTTCAATTTCATGTTTGGGATGAGCTCCGGTGCTGATGATATGTTTCACTCGTTTGGAGAAGAGGAAACTCAGCGGGTTCTTATCGTACCCCACAGTATATTTTGCTCCGGAGAAAGCGGTGAGTATGCCGGTGGCGGCGAAGCGCTGCACATTAAAGACCTTATCGTAACGGGTGGCACGAATCTTGCGCAGAAGGGCAAACAGATTCTTTAATTTGCCCGATTTTTTATCCCATACCAGTACTTCATGCAGGAAGGGATGATCTTTCAGCAGCCCTTCATTGCCCTTCCTCACCATCATATCTATGTCGGCGCCGGGGAAATGAGCGTGCAGTTTATCCACGATGCCGGTGGCCAGCACCACATCGCCGATGAAGGCAGTCTGTATAACGAGGATCTTTTCTTTTGACATAGAATAATGAGTAAGGATCAGGGCCTGATTACAGTTATTGTTCCGTTATCCCAGCGCACTACTGCGGAGGGGGCGGCGATAGTTTCATCATCCTGGCGGTATTCCACCACATAATCCACCGACTGGCGGATGGTTTCCGTTATTTCAGCGTAGTTGCGTGGTGTGGGCTCTCCGCTGATATTGGCTGAAGTGCTTACGATGGGTTTACGGAATCTTTTGATAAGGTGCCTGCAGAAATCCTCCTTCACTATCCTGATAGCGATGGAGCCGTCTTCATTCACCAGGTTATCTGCCAGTCCGATAGCGCCCTGGTAGATAATGGTGGTAGGTTTCTGAACAGTGTCGAGATAATCGAATACGGAGAGGTCGGTTCCCGCTACGTGCTGAATAATATCACGTTCATCGGCAAGGAGAACGATCATGCTTTTGGCAGCGGCCCTCTGCTTGAGCTCATATATTTTTTTTACCGCTTCGTAATTGGTGGCATCACAGCCGATACCCCAGACGGTATCGGTAGGATACAGTATGAGCCCGCCCTGGTTGAGGACTTCGAGACATTTTTCCACATCGTGGTTGAATTCCATGATGCAAATGTAATCGATCAGGAACAAGCGTCAAAAGTCTGGGACCTATCAACGGTTTTTAGAATGTGTTTTATTGGCGCTCAATTATTAAGTTTGCAGAAATTATTACTCATGGAGCTGCAACAACTTATAGCTGAAGCCTGGAATAACAGGGAACTGGTAAAAGAGAACAAATACACTGATGCTGTACGTGCAGTGATCGAAGAAGTGGATAAAGGCAGGCTCCGTGTAGCCGAACCCGATGGTGATAACTGGAAGGTGAACGAGTGGGTAAAGCAAGCCATCCTGCTGTATTTTGCCACGCAGAACATGCAGACCTGGACCCTGGAGCCATTTGAATTCCATGATAAGATGGCCCTGAAGAAAAACTATAAAGATCTCGGTGTGAGGGCTGTGCCCCATGCTATTGCCCGTTATGGCGCATATCTCGGAAAGAATGTGGTACTGATGCCTTCTTATGTGAACATCGGCGCATTTGTGGATGAAGGTACAATGGTTGACACCTGGGCCACTGTGGGCAGCTGCGCGCAGATCGGCAAGGGCGTTCACCTGAGTGGCGGTGTTGGTATTGGAGGGGTGCTGGAGCCTTTGCAGGCAAGCCCGGTTATTATTGAAGATGGTGCGTTCATCGGAAGCCGTTGTATTGTGGTGGAAGGCGTACGCGTGGGGAAAGAAGCAGTGCTCGGTGCAAACGTTGTTTTAACACAGAGTACCAAGATCATTGATGTAAGTGGTGCTGAGCCTGTTGAATACAAGGGCCGCGTACCAGCCCGGAGCGTGGTGATCCCCGGATCTTACACAAAGAAGTTCCCGGCCGGAGAATATAGCGTAAGTTGTGCCCTGATCATTGGCCAGCGTAAACCGAGCACCGATCTGAAGACCAGCCTGAATGACGCTTTGCGTGATTTCAATGTGTCTGTGTAAGTTCGCCAGAAATACGCGTACCATATATTTACATAGAAAACC
>NZ_JBQCGW010000234.1:0-22797 GCF_051955275.1 Pseudobacter sp.
CACCCAAACACCCGGGGATTTGGCATTGCCCCTTGTTCCTTGTGATCTTATATATTATCTTCGCACCCTGCTGATAGCCTATAGAATAGCCTTTTCATTAATCTCCTATACCATGAAATGCTAATCACAGGCAACCTCTTTAATCTTGCAATATTTCAGCGTTCTTCTGAGTTATAGCAGAGAAATTTACCATAGGTCTTGCTGGTGATAATATTACAAATAATCGTAAAGCGACATTTGAATCATAGCATATGGCACCTGATAACCGGAGTTTTATAGCGCTGAAGAAGTTTCTCAAGAAGCCCGTAGACGGAATGAAGACCATCCGTGTTGCGATTGTGGCCGATTCCGCTTCCCAGTTCATCCACCAGGCACTCAAAGGATATGGCATCGCCGAAGGCGTGCACTACGATATTTTCGAGGCTGATTATAACCAGATCGACCTCCAGGTCTTTGACCCGGGCTCTGAACTGTACGAAAGCAAGCCCGATTATGTGATCATTCTCCGCAGTTCCGAAAAACTGCTCAAAAAATTCTATTCCCTCTCCGGTGAAGAAAAAGCGCAGTTCGGCGCCCAACAGACCGCCTACGCCGCCAGCCTTTACCAGCAGATCAACAGCCAGCTGAAGACCCGCGTGATCTTCAACACCTTCCCCGAGCTCAACGATGCCGTGTTCGGGAACTTCAGCACCAAAACCCCGGGCTCCTTCCTCTACCAGCTCCGTAAGATCAATATGGGCCTGATGGACCTGGCGCAGGAATCAAAGAACCTCTTCCTGGTTGACCTGGCCGCCCTGGTTGCACAAAAGGGATACGTACAACTTTCAGATGCCAAAATGTATATCAGCGCGGATATGGTGTTCAGCATAGATATCCTCCCTGAACTTGCAGCACAACTCCATAAAGTGATCCAGGCCATCGCCGGCAGTTTCAAGAAATGCCTGATCCTGGACCTCGACAATACCACCTGGGGTGGCATCATCGGAGACGATGGCATGGAAGGTATCCAGGTGGGAGACCTCGGACTGGGTAAGGCCTTCACTGACCTCCAGCTCTGGGCCAAAGAATTGAAGAAACGCGGAATCATCATCGCTGTTTGCTCCAAGAATACGGAGAGCATCGCCAAAGAGCCCTTCATCAGTCACCCTGATATGAAGCTCCGCCTGGAAGATATCGCCGTTTTTGTGGCCAACTGGGAAACCAAGGTTGACAATATCCGGCATATCCAGAGCATTCTCAATATCGGGTTCGACTCCATGGTCTTCCTGGATGACAACCCCTTCGAGAGGGAAATGGTAAAACAGAATATCCCCGATATCACCGTGCCCGACCTTCCCGAAGACCCCGCAGAGTACATGCCTTACCTGCGCACCCTCAACCTTTTTGAAACAGCCAGCTTCACAGAGGAAGATGAGCAGCGAACCAAACTATACCAGGAAGAAGCCAACCGCAATACACTGCAGAAAAGCTTCGCCAATGAAGAAGAATTCCTCGCCAGCCTTGGCATGGAATGCGAAGTGAAACCTTTCGACAGTTTCACTATCCCCCGCATCGCCCAACTGAGCCAGCGCAGCAACCAGTTCAATCTGCGCACTATACGGTATACCGAAGAAGATATCAAACGCATCGCTCAATCACCCGATCATTTCACACTCAGCTTCTCCCTGAAAGATATTTACGGGGATTATGGCCTGATAGCGTTTATCATACTGGAAAAGAAAGATAAGGATACACTGTTTGTAGACAGCTGGATCATGAGCTGCCGTGTTCTGAAAAGAGGAATGGAAATTTTCACACTCCAGAACATCATGGAGCTGGCAGAAAAGAACGGATTCAAACTGGTGCTGGGAGAATATCTTCCCACCAAAAAGAATGAACTGGTGAAAGAACATTACCCCAAACTCGGCTTCAGCACTACATCTGAGAACAATTACAGCCTGCAGACCGACAGTTACCCCAACGATAAAAAAGTATACATCAAAAGAAAATAACACAATATGGAACAGCAACAGATTCTGGAAAAGTTGAACGAGATTTTTGTGGACGTACTTGACAACGAGGATATCAAGCTGACGGAAGCAACCACCGCCGCTGATATTGAAGAGTGGGACAGCCTGTATCATATTCAACTGGTAGTAGCTATCGAAAGGAATTATAAAATAAAGTTCACTGCATCAGAGATCCAGAGCTGGAAAAATGTAGGCGATATGGTAAATGCCGTGAAAAGCAAACTGGCCGCATAGTAGTATCTGTAAACCCTTTAAACCGGATGAATGTTATTCAATTCGATTGAGTTTTTAATATTTTTCGTTTTTGTCACTACCCTGTACTTCGGCCTGCCACACAAATGGCGGTGGCTGCTGCTTCTGATCGCTTCCTGCGGATTCTATATGTTCTTCAAACCGGAGTACATCCTGATCCTGGGATTCACCATTGTGATCGATTATTATGCAGGTATCTGGATCGAAAACGCAAAAACACCAGCTACCCGGAAACGCTTCCTGGTACTAAGCCTTATAGCCAATATCGGCGTGCTGGCAATATTCAAGTATTTCAACTTCATCAACGATAACATCACCGGTCTCTGCAATCTCTTCGGATATGAGAACCAGATACCTTATCTGACCATCATCTTACCGATCGGTCTGAGCTTCCACACTTTCCAGGCCATGAGCTATACTATCGAGGTATACCGTGGCAATCAGAAAGCTGAGAAACATTTCGGGATCTACTCACTCTATGTGATGTTCTATCCACAATTGGTAGCCGGCCCCATCGAAAGGCCACAGAACATCCTGCACCAGATGCATGAGAAAATGACCTGGGACTATGACCGCGTAATGAGCGGCCTCCGTCTCATGGCCTGGGGATTATTCAAGAAAGTGGTGATCGCAGACCGTTTGTCCATTGTAGTGGATGCCATGTATGGCGGCGCTTATGGATACAATACTGTATGGGTATTTATCGGCACTTTCTTTTTCGCGTACCAGATCTATTGCGACTTCTCCGGCTACACTGATATCGCGCTCGGCTCTGCAAGGGTAATGGGCTTCACCCTGATGAAGAATTTCAACTTCCCCTTCCAGGCCAAAACCATTTCTGATTACTGGCGCAGGTGGCATATCTCACTTTCCACCTGGTTCAATGATTACCTGTATACACCGATCGTGATCAATCGCCGCGACTGGGGCAAATGGGCCGTAGTGTTCGGTCTCTGTTTCACCTTCTTCATCAGCGGTCTCTGGCATGGTGCGGGCTGGCCATTCATCATCTGGGGCCTGCTGCATGGTATCGCCATGAGTTATGAATTCCTGACGAAAAAGTGGAGAAAGAAAACAATGGGTAAACTTCCGCTCTGGCTCAACAATGGACTTAGCCAGATGCTGGTTTTCCTCTTCCTGCAGTTTGTATGGATATTCTTCCGCGCTGATTCATTTGCCACGGCCTTCCGTGTGATCAAAGGCATTTTCAATTACGAGAATTTCATTGCGCAGTTCCCCACTTTCACAGCAGCCATCAAGTACTCCCTGCTGGTTGGTGTGTTTGTACTGATCAACTTCCTGATACTGGAGAAATTCTGGAGGAACGAAAAATGGAAAGAGAAGTATGAAGGCAATATCGCATTGCGGTATGCCGTGTTCGGATACATGTTCCTGTTATTCGTATTCTTTGGCTCATTCAAGAATGCACAAAGCTTTATTTACTTTCAATTCTAAGCGATCATGAGACCCAAATATGTTATCACAGGATTGATTATTCTGGCACTGATCGCCACAACGATGCATTTCTGGATGGAGAGCAGGTACAGGAACACCATGCTGTACAAAACGCAATGGATCATTCAGAAAGAGAAGCAACAATATGATTATGTAGTGCTCGGCGCTTCACACTCGTATGTGGGATTTGATATTGGTGTGGCAGACAGTCTCCTCAACCAGAAAGGTATCAATATCTCCCTGGATGGTAGCCTTATCGGCACCCAGAGCGTACTGGCAGACATCTTTTTCAACCGCAACAAGAACAAGGCCAATACACTTTTCTTTTGTATCGATAACCCCAGCGCCATCAATACGGAAGTACTGACCGATATTGCCGATGGCCGGATGATGCCTTATATGAACTATGAGGAAGTGTTCGGTTTTTACAAACCCTACGGCGTTAAATGGTACTTCGACCGCTACGTTCCCATGTGGAAATATGCCGAATACAATTACTACTGGGGGCCGCATATCTTCTCCGATACCTGGGCGCATTTCATGAAGCCCGACTTCGATACCACTTCAGGCTCAAGGTATGATTACGGCAACCGTTACGACAATTCAGATACCGGTCTTGTGAGCACAGACTTTCAGTTGAATGATGCCAAAGACGGTTATAAATACTTCAAGAGAATAATAAAGACCTGCAAAGACAACAATATCAAACCTGTGTTGTTTACATTACCATTAGGGCGCGCTGATACAAGTGCAGCAGCAAAGCAGCACCTCGCAGCCTTTGATGAGTATTGTAAAAAAGAAGGTTTCGAATGGCATTATCTGGGAGATTACCTGAATTACCAGTTTGAATATTTTGGAACGAAAGGCCACCTGAATAAGAAAGGGGCCGAGCTGGCCACAGCAAAATTCATCAACGAATACATAGCAAATCAGTCGGCAAAGTAAAGTTTAGTATACACAATGAAAGGCCCGGTTCTCCGGGCTTTTTTGTTTTATTTCCTTCTGAACAGCTTACTCCAGAAACCCTGTGATTGTTTGGGTTTCAGGCCCCAGAGCGGCAGATCCTTACAGCGGATATCCTTATCTTTTACGGAATAATATTCCCCCCAGGCAAAACCCGAACCG
Source organism: Pseudobacter sp. (assembly GCF_051955275.1). Classification (NCBI taxonomy): domain Bacteria; kingdom Pseudomonadati; phylum Bacteroidota; class Chitinophagia; order Chitinophagales; family Chitinophagaceae; genus Pseudobacter; species Pseudobacter sp. The sequence continues at coordinate 4,842 of NZ_JBQCGW010000234.1, forward strand.
ATGGGTTTGTTTCGAAGATCTGCTACCAGATATTCCGGAGGCAGTGTTGCAGCAAAATCTCTCAACACGGGGTCATTGGATGATTTTGCAGTTTGGGTGCTTATGAATCCTCCATTACGCAGCTTTCTGATCTTGTTAACTCCCTCATCACATAATTGAAAGAAGAGGGCATCATCACCCTGCTTTGCCCAGTTATGGATCTGTTTGATGAAATCAGTGAGGCTCTCCGCCTGCTTCATGATCACCGCCGGTTCATGGCAGGCATAATAAACCGGCCCCCAGTTGCCTTCATAGTCGATGTCCAGCAACCAGAAATTTCCGGTCCCGTCACCCGCCAGTTCAACAACATTGGGAAAGAAGGCCTCCAGGTTGAAAGTATCGGCATTAATGAAACTGATCTCATCGAAAAAATCATATTTAAAGCCAGAGGAGAACCGGATGAGTTCCACAATCTCGTCGGGCATTCCTTTGCCCGGCAGGAGTTTCCTGAGATCATCGATCTCAGGCATCGTCAACCCTTTTAAAGCCGTTGCGCGGATTTCTTTACCATCTTCAGAGGTGAACCGGTCGTTGAGCAATGCCTTTAATGCCTGGATGGGTGACATGGGATTAAATTTTGGTTCTGAATAAAGCAGCCTTCAAAAATCATCCACCAAAAAGCCTGGATAAAAATCCCTTATTCTTCTTTTTCTCGAAGATCCAGATAGGTTCTTCTTTGTAACGGATAGCTTCATAGTCCCTGTCACCCTTTCCGTATACTCCACAATTGAAGCCCGCTCCATTTGGTTTATTACGAAGGTCAGCTATTGCAAAATTATCACCATATTGATTACTGATGGCCAGCAGCACCGGGTCGCCGGACTGCCGTGCTTCATCCATATTCATCAAGCCACGCCCGGGTGCTTCATTAACTTCATCAATATTATCTTCAACAACATAATAGAATGAATCTTTGTTCCGGTTTTTGCAATCCTGGTATAACTGCTCCAACATCACCTGCAAACTATCTGCCTGCTTCACAATCACGGGCAGTTCATGCTCTGCATAATATACAGGCCCCCAATCCCCGTTACTCTTTACATCGATGATCCAGAAGTTCCCGGCGCCATCACCGGCAAGCTCAATGGAGTGAGGGAAGATGTCTTCAAGCCCGAATCGTCCGATACCGGTAAAATCAAACTCTTCATACTCGCTCAACTGAAAACCTCTCGCAAATCTCAGCAGTTCTTTTACGTTTTCCGGTAATCGCTGAGAGGGGCAGGCAAACTCATATTCCGACAGTTCGGTTTCTGTCATTCCATCAAGCGGTTTAATCCGGTATCGTTCCCCGGAATGATCTTTATATTCTTCGCTGATTAAGATTTTGAATTGCTCCAGAAGGGTCATAGGGTCTTTCGGTTTTAGCTGAGGGCTATAGAGTGAGATTATAATGTACGCTTCTTCCACCGCCTGCTGAAATGAGCACACCCCACTCCGTCAGCTCCTGCAAATCCCTGGTGGCCGTGGCTTTGGAAGCTTTTGTAATGCTTATGTATTTCTTCGCAGTCATACCCCCTTCAAATCCTTCAGGAAGGGCATCCAGCATTTTGTTGATGGCTTTGAGCTGCCGCTCATTGAGTTTCGATTTGTTCTCATCAAAAAACCTTGTCTTCTTCAGGGTGAGCTCTATCAACTGTTTCGCTTCTCTTTGTGCTAACAGAACGGTCTCGCAGAAATAAGTCATCCATTCTGTGATCTCATTTCCTGTTCTCTGCACGGAGGATAAGGCTGTATAGTAAGCACGCTTGTTCTTTTCAATAGTAGCGGAAAGACTTAGCAATACCGGCCTGCCAACAGTCTGGGATAATGCTTTCTCTGCAATGGCCCTGCCGATGCGGCCATTACCATCTTCGAAGGGATGTATCGTTTCGAAATACAGATGCGCAATAGCGGAACGCACAGGTGCCTGCTTTATCGCAAACTTTCCACCGGGTGCCGTATCATTGAACCATTGAATGAATCGCTGCATTTCCGCAGGCACCATTGAAGATGGCGGCGCCTCATAATGTACCGTTTCTCTGCCATACGCCCCTGATATCACCTGCATCGGCTCTTCACCTTTTCTCCAGGCACCCGTATTCACGTGACGGCTTTGCTTCAGCAAAGTCCGGTGCCATTCGAATAATTTTTCTTCAGTCAGTGGTTCCGAAAAACTATTGCGCACATCTACCACCAACTCACCTGCTCCCTGCGCACGTTTATCTTTTACATTATCTGGTATCGGATTAAGTCCTAAGCGATTCCTGACAGATGACATCACATCCTGCCGGCTGAAAAACTCCCCTTCTATAGCCGAAGTTTTGATGGCTTCAGCAATCAACAGCTGCGTGATGGTTTCCTGGGCTACATTCTCAGGAAGGCCCCGGAGCATACCCGTTACGTCTCCTGTTTCCAGGGCAAACTGCAATAAAACCTCTTCAAGAGGCTGAAGATCATATTTAAAATCCGGCCAGTCAGGCTGCTCCCAATTATACATATTTGAGCCGGTTAAGGCGGTTATTCGGCTCAAATATACCACTATTTTTGAGCCGAATAATTTTCTAATCGGCTCAAAATTGACCTGGAATTTGAGCCGAATAACCACCTTAATCGGCTCACAGCCTACTAAACCACTCATTTTCAATGAAAAACCCGCCAGTTTCCCGGCGGGCTTATGCAGAGTCCGTCCTATTCATTTATTTTTTAGCTGCACCCCATGCTGTTGCCGCAGTTGAGGCATTTGTAGCAGGTGCCGCTTCTGATGGTAATATGTCCGCAGGTATTGCAGGCAGGCGCATCACTTTGCATGCTCTTGGCTGCTGCATTCATGGCATCCAGTCCACCGGTTTCAGCTTTCACTGAAGCACGGTTCTTTGCGGGCTCAGGCTCCGGCGCTTTGTAGCTGGATTTGCTGGCCACTACCCGGACATCGCTCAGTTCAGGAGATGGATCGTACTCCAGGGAGGTGGGGATCTCATCCCAGTCATCAGAACCCGTGTTCATCACTTCAGGTTTATCCAGCACATGCACCAGGTCAGAACGTTTCAGGTATTCGTAGGCCAGTGCGCGGAAGATAAAGTCAACAATGGAAGTAGTGCTCTTGATATTCGGATGGTCCACCATACCGGCGGGATCGAAACGGGTGAACACAAATTTCTCTACATACTCTTCCAGCGGAACACCATATTGAAGTCCGATGGACACAGCAATAGCGAAACAGTTCAGCATGCTGCGCATGGTAGCGCCTTCTTTGGCCATATCGATGAAGATCTCACCAACAGTACCATCATTGTATTCTCCGGTACGGAGGAAAATGGTTTGCCCGTTGATCTTGGCTTTCTGCGTATAGCCCCTGCGTTTGGCTGGCAGTGTTCTGCGCTCCACAATGCGGGCCAGTTCACGTTTCAGTTTGGTATCAGGAGAAGACTGTACACGTTTCTGCACTTCTTCCAGCAGTTCCTGAATAGTGAGCTTGCCCATGTCAACGATATTCGATTCAGGGGCCTGCTCAACAGCTGGTTGTTCAGCAGTTGCAGTTGCGCTGTCTTCCGTTTTCTTTTTCTTATCGCTCTTGTTGCTGAGTGGCTGACTGAGTTTACTGCCATCGCGATAGAGGGCGCAGGCTTTGAGACCAAGTTGCCAGCTCATCATATAGGCATCAGCAATCTCTTCCACATTCGCTTCATTCGGAAGGTTGATGGTTTTGGAGATCGCACCACTGAGGAATGGTTGTGCGCTTGCCATCATACGGATATGCCCGTGTGCATGGATATATCTTACACCTTTATTGCCGCATTTGTTGGCACAATCGAAAACAGGCAGGTGCTCTGCTCTCAGGTAAGGAGCTCCTTCAACGGTCATGGTGCCACATACATAATCATTGGCTGCTTCAATCTGCTCATCAGTAAAACCAAGCGCTTCCAGCAGGCTCCACTCGAAATTGAAATATTGTTCAGGTTTGAAGCCCAGTCTTTGCAGACACTCTTCACCCAGGTTGTACACATTGAACACGAAACCTATCTCGAAAGCGGAACCAACAGCGGCATCGAGCTTTTTGATCTCTTCAGCAATGAATCCTTTTTCGCTCAGCGTCTGGTGATTGATATGCGGAGCGCCGGCAAAATTTCCTGCACCTACTGCATATTTCACAATGGCATCGATCTCTTTCTGATTATACCCCAGGTTCTTCAAGGCAGAAGGAACGGATTGGTTGATGATCTTGAAATAACCGCCGCCACTGAGCTTCTTGAATTTCACGAGTGCGAAATCAGGCTCAACACCGGTAGTGTCACAATCCATCACCAGGCCGATAGTACCTGTTGGGGCTATCACTGTTGTCTGTGCATTGCGGTATCCATACTGCTCACCAAGCTGAACGGCTTCGTCCCAGGCCCTGGTAGCAGCTTTGAGAAGATAGTCCGGACAATACTTTGCTTTGATGCCAACAGGCTTCACGCTCAGGTTCTCATATTCATCAGCATCGTAGGCAGCAAGACGGTGATTGCGCATTACACGCATCATATCCTCTGCATTCTCTTTATAACGTGCAAAAGGCCCGAGGATGCTGGCCAGTTCGGCGGATGTTTTGTAAGCGATGCCGGTCATGATAGCAGTGAGCGCACCGGCGATGCCGCGGGCTTCCTCACTATCATAAGCAATGCCCATCACCATCAGCATGGAGCCCAGGTTGGCGTAACCGAGGCCGAGTGTACGATAGTCGTAGCTCAGTTGCGCCACTTCTTTGGAAGGGAACTGCGCCATCAGCACAGATACTTCCAGTACTACCGTCCAGAGACGGCAGGTATACTCAAACCCTTCCACATCAAAGGTGTTGGTTTGCTCGTCAAAGAATTTGCGCAGGTTGGCGGAGGCCAGGTTACAGGCGGTATTGTCGAGGAACATATACTCGCTGCAGGGATTGGATGCGTTGATGCGGCCTCCTTTGGGGGATGTATGCCACTCATTGATAGTGGTGTCGTACTGTGTGCCGGGATCAGCGCAGCGCCAGGCCGCATAAGCGATCTGGTTCCATACTTCGCGGGCCGGCACTTTTTTCATAACACGACCGTCTGTACGGGCTTTCAGTTCCCAGTCCTCATTATTTTCAAGCTTTGCGAAGAATTCATTGGGGATACGAACGGAGTTGTTGGAGTTTTGCCCGCTTACCGTCCGGTAGGCTTCTCCTTCATAATCGCTGGGGTAACCGGCAGCGATGAGGGCAGCTACTTTCTTTTCCTCCTCCATTTTCCAGTTGATGAATTCCAGCACTTCTGGGTGGTCAAGGTCAAGACAAACCATCTTGGCTGCACGGCGGGTGGTGCCACCGGATTTGATGGCGCCCGCTGCGCGGTCACCGATCTTCAGAAAGCTCATGAGGCCGCTGGAGGTACCGCCGCCACTGAGTTTTTCGTTTTCTCCGCGGATCTGGGAGAAATTAGTTCCCACTCCACTGCCATATTTAAAGATGCGGGCTTCGCGCATCCAGAGGTCCATGATACCGCCATCATTCACCAGGTCATCCTCCACACTGAGGATAAAGCAGGCATGTGGCTGGGGGCGTTCGTATGCGGAAGTTGATTTTTTCAGTTGTCCATCCACCGGATCCACATAATAGTGACCCTGTGGTTTACCTTTGATGCCATAGCTCTCATGAAGTCCGGTATTGAACCATTGGGGAGAATTAGGCGTACAGGCCTGGTTGAGGATGCAGTACACCAGTTCTTCGTAAAACACCTGGGCATCTTTGGCTGACGCGAAGTAGCCGTAGCGTTCCCCCCACACTTTCCAGCAATTGGCCATACGATGGGCTACCTGCTTTACCGAGGTCTCACGGCCTGTGGAACCATCAGCCTGCGGAACACCGGCTTTACGGAAATACTTCTGGGCAAGAATATCGGTAGCAATCTGCGACCATTGCTTCGGAACCTCCACATTGGTCATTTCAAACACCACTTCACCGCTGGGATTGCGGATCACTGAGGTACGGTAATCGTACTCGAACAGATCAAACACGTCCACACCCTCCCGGGTAAAGCGGCGGCTGAACTGCAAACCCTTAACAGATTGCTTTTTTTGTGTCATAAGGTTAGTAATTATTCATTAGATAAATGGTAAAAGGAGGAAAACGAAAGTATCTTTTGACAACCAGATTCCAGACCTATAAATATGCACAGCGTGTGGAAAAGAGGGGGGAAAAATTGCGGTTCCCTTGCTGGTATTGCTTTCCTGGAATTTTAAAGAATTTCCAGCCGGATTCCGGCAAACTTTTTTTGGTTTTCATCATAAAAAATCCTATTATTTATTCCCACGAATTCAGTGCCCATGCCGGTTGCAGAAGATGGGCCGTTTTAAATTACATCACCTTGTGAAATTAGTTCGCAGGTTTCCGCATTAAATTTTCCATCGGCAGTTTTCCACTTCAAATCTGATACCAGAACCATATACTAACAATGTAGCACATACGAAGGATGAATCCCAACAAACTCATTGTAGTAGTGATCCATCATACCCCTGCTTAAACTACTTCTGCATCTGGGTATTTTAGCATCTTCACAAATCTTAATGCTGCCTTAATATCAGCCGCTCAAAATCTTTCTCACCATTCCTCTCCTCCCCATGTTCTCCTTACACTTTCCCCTAACCGCAAATCAAAACTCAAATCAGAGAGCAGCACCTCTCGCCCCATCTCTCCCTACACCTACTCTCTGCAGGCATATGTGAATTATGAATTTTTCTCCTGCCTTCTCTGGGTGTCCTGGCCGGGGACGGGTATTGGTTGGCGGCCTTCGAAACATAAGCCGCGGACCCTGATCATCTGCACCAACGCCCCATCTCACCCCACCAAAGCCCCCAATAGAACAACAGGTTGGTATGTTTTACAGCCGTCCAACCAATACCCGCCCCCGGCCACAACCAAAATGAGAAAAAGAAAAATTCATATGTCCCTGACAGAGAGTAAAAATCCCCCTCGGCATTACGGAAAAGTTTTCGCATTTTTGCAGAGATCCAATAGCACAGGCATGACGAATCGTATTTACCAATCACTACTCTCACAGAAAGCGAAAGGACATAAATCGTTTGCCGTTCTCATTGATCCGGATAAAGTGACCGTAGAAAAGATCACTGAACTGACCACCCTGGCAATGGACGCATCCGTAGACTATCTCCTCATCGGTGGTAGCCTCGTTGTATCCAACCATCTCGATGAGGTGGTGATGCAGGTGAAAAAAGAATGTAATATACCCGTGGTACTATTCCCGGGATCCCCCTCCCAATTGTCCAGACATGCGGACGCACTCTTATACCTTTCTCTCATTTCAGGCCGTAACCCGGAACTGCTGATCGGGCAGCACGTAATCTCTGCGCCCCAGGTAAAGCAAAGCGGGCTGGAGATCATTTCCACCGGTTACATGGTGATAGATGGGGGGGCCCCCACCACCGTGAGCTATATCAGCAATGCCACTCCCATTCCGGCAGACAAAAATGAGATTGCCATGTGCACGGCCATGGCCGGCGAAATGCTGGGCATGAAACTCATATATATGGACGCAGGCAGTGGCGCCCGGAGGGCTATCACGGAAAGCATGATCGAAAAGGTTTCCCAGGTGATTGAAGTTCCCCTCGTGATCGGGGGCGGCATCACTGACCCGGAGAAGGCCTATCGCAACTGCAAGGCAGGTGCAGACCTGATCGTGATCGGAAATGCCATCGAAAAAGATGCAGGCCTGATCCGCGAAATGAGCGCCGCCATCCACTCCGTTCCGGTCATCAGCAAATAAAAGCCTGCTTTTTAACGTATTGGCTACACAGGTCCGGCAGATCGCCGGAAAATGTAAACGAAAATTTTACACATAAAATCCCCTGTAAACCAAAAAACGTGTTTACATTTGTACGGTTAAACAAAATTGAGTACAAAGTACATCCATTAGAGAAATGCAAAAAAATCTCCACTATACACTCGCTGATGTTCTGGCCCTTACCGCCAGTACCATAGTGCGTGGGATTTTTCCTGTACAGCTCCGTACAGTTTTTTACTTCCACCCGGTTCCCGTTCATGTACGACGTTGATACTCACCTACCATAGTATCCCCCTGATCTGAAAATTGGAACTATGAGGCCCGGCCATTGGCGGGTTCATCTGCGTTCCCTCATAGAATTGTCTGAAACGTCATTGTCATTGTTCACCCTTTTTATTGTAGAGCCATATAATGGAAACACAACAAAAATTCCAGGTTCTTGTAGCTGATGAATCACATCTGGGCTTTGCTCAGATCATCTGTGATGAAATGGCCGCCTCCGCAAAAGCCAGGGGCACCGGCATCGCTAAAAGATCCCCCGACTATATTCAGCTGAAAATGCGCGAAGGAAAAGCCGTCATCGCCTTTAACCAGGATGGCATCTGGGCCGGCTTCTGCTATATTGAAACCTGGGGACATGGCGGCTATGTTGCCAACTCAGGCCTGATCGTTTCCCCCAACTTCCGGAAAGGAGGCCTGGCCAAAATGATCAAGCGCAAGATCTTCGATCTCAGCAGACAGAAATACCCGGAAGCCAAGATCTTCGGCCTCACCACCGGCCTTGCCGTGATGAAGATCAACAGCGAACTCGGTTATGAACCTGTCACCTATTCCGAGCTCACCCAGGATGAAGCCTTCTGGGCCGGCTGCAAAAGCTGTGTCAACTACGATATCCTTATGAGCAAGGAACGTAAGAACTGCCTTTGTACCGCCATGCTCTTTGATCCCAAGGATCACTATGAGCCACAGGAAACAAAAGAATTCTTTGAAGAAAAGAAAAGCGTGCTGGAAAGACTCCTCCGCATCAAGCAGTGGAAATTCCTGCAACCTTTCCTCAATAAAGAAAAAGACGGCAAACCTGCCAACAAAACAAAAAAACTGTTTCAACAGATCTTTAATTTTTAAATCACCTGGAAGAAGCGATGGCAAAGAAAATTGTACTCGGATTCAGCGGCGGCCTCGATACGTCGTACTGCGTTAAATACCTCGGAGAAGATAAAGGTTATGAAGTTCACTCCATTATTGTGAACACCGGCGGTTTCAGCGAAGAAGAACTGAAGCAGATCGAAGCCCATGCCTATAAGCTCGGCGTTAAATCACACACTACCGTAGATGCAGTAAAATCATACTACGACCGTATCATCCGTTTCCTCGTGTATGGCAACGTGCTCAAGAACAATACCTACCCGCTGAGCGTAAGCGCAGAGAGGCTGGTACAGGCCGTTCACATCGCAGAACATGTACAGAAACTCAATGCCGAAGCAGTGGCGCACGGTTCTACCGGAGCCGGAAACGACCAGGTGCGTTTTGATATGATCTTCCACATCATGATCCCCAACGTGGAGATCATCACTCCCATCCGCGATCTCAAACTGAGCCGCGAAGCAGAAATTGAATACCTGACGGCTAAAGGAGTTGACATGAACTTCAGCAAAGCCATGTACTCTATCAATAAAGGCCTCTGGGGAACCAGCGTTGGCGGTAAAGAAACCCTCAACTCAAAAGGCATGCTGCCGGAAGAAGCATGGCCCACACAGGTTACAGCTAAAGAAGAGCGTGAAGTGAAACTTACTTTCGAGAAAGGCGAACTGAAAGCTGTTGACGGAAAAGCATTCGGCCATCCTGCTGAAGCCATCCAGTACCTGCAAAGCATCGCCGGCGCTTATGGCGTAGGCCGCGATATCCACGTAGGCGACACCATCATCGGTATCAAAGGCCGCGTGGGATTTGAAGCAGCCGCTCCCATGGTGATCCTCAAAGCACACCACGCACTCGAAAAACACGTGCTCACCAAATGGCAGCTCAACTGGAAAGACCAGCTGGCACAATTCTACGGCAACTGGCTCCATGAAGGTCAGATCCTCGATCCCGTAATGCGCGATATCGAAGCCTTCCTCGAAAACGCTCAGCAGAACGTTACCGGCGATGTATATGTTCACCTCGCTCCCTATCGATTCCAGATCATCGGTATCGAAAGCAAGTATGACCTGATGAGCAGCAAATTCGGCAAGTACGGAGAAATGAATAACGGATGGAGCGGAGAAGACGTGAGAGGTTTCTCCAAGATCTTCGGTAACCAGACAGCCATCTGGAATGCAGTAACAGAAGAAAACAAGAAATAACAATGTCATCCAATATATCCATCGGTATTGTTGGCGGGGCCGGGTACACCGGCGGTGAACTGATCAGGCTCCTGATCAATCACCCCAATGTCAGCATATCGTTCATCCATAGCCGCAGTAATGCCGGAAAACCCGTCAGCTCGATCCACCAGGACCTGATAGGCGAACAACTCGTGTTTGCCGCCGACCTGAGCCAGGATATCGACGTGCTCTTCCTCTGCGTGGGCCATGGCGAAGCCAGGAAATTTTTACAGGAGAATCCCATCGCACCTCATGTAAAGATCATTGATCTTTCCCAGGACTTCCGCCTGCAACCCAATACCACTATCGATAACAGGACATTTGTATATGGTCTTCCTGAACTGAATAAGGAAGCCATCCGCAACGCCACCAATATCGCCAATCCAGGCTGTTTTGCCACGGCCATCCAGCTTGGATTGTTACCACTGGCCAAGGCCGGTCTGCTGGAAAGAGTGCATACCACCGGTATCACAGGCTCCACAGGCGCAGGCCAGAGCCTCAACGCCACATCCCATTTCAGCTGGAGGGCCAACAATATCGGAGCATATAAAACGCTCACCCACCAGCACGTGAAAGAGATCAGCCAGAGCCTCGCACAGCTTCAACCCGGATTCGGAGCAGCTGATACCAATGGCAAAAAACCAAGTGATCTGGATTTCATCCCCTGGCGCGGCGACTTCACCCGCGGCATCTTCATCAGCTCGCAGATCGACTGCGACCTGAGCGAAACAGAGCTGCAGGCCATGTATGAACACTTCTACCAGGATGCAGCATTCACCGTAATGAGCAAAGATCCCATCTTCCTCAAGCAGGCCGTCAACACCAACAAATGTGTGATCCAGCTGGAGAAAGTGGGCAGCAAACTGGTGGTGCACTCTGTGATCGACAATCTCCTGAAAGGTGCATCCGGACAGGCAGTTCAGAACATGAACCTGATGTCCGGCCTGGATGAATGCGCCGGTCTCAGACTGAAGGCAAACTATTTTTAGAACAAAGGAAAATCAGCATAATGAAACTCTTCGACGTTTATCCTGTCAATGACATCACCATTGCAAAAGCCAAAGGCTCCAATGTATGGGATGATCAGGGGACGCAATACCTCGACCTGTATGGCGGCCATGCCGTGATCTCTATCGGACATTCGCATCCACATTATGTGGAGCGCCTCACGGACCAGCTGAACAAAGTGGGTTTCTATTCCAACTCCGTGCGTATGCCGCTCCAGGAAGAACTGGCTACCAAACTCGGAAAACTGTCAGGCAAGGAAGACTATCAACTCTTCCTCGTGAACTCCGGTGCGGAAGCCAACGAGAACGCACTCAAGCTCGCTTCCTTTGTGAACGGCCGCAAAAAGATCATTGCCTTCAAAAAAGGATTCCACGGAAGAACTTCACTGGCAGTTGCTGCAACAGATAACCCGTCTATCGTAGCTCCTGTTAACCAGAACCCGAATATCATCTTCTTACCCTTCAACGATGAAGCCGCTCTGGAAGCCTGTTTCAAGGCACAGGGCAGCGAGATCTCTTCTGTGATCATTGAAGGCATACAGGGTGTGGGCGGTATCAATGTAGCCACTCCTGAATTCCTCATAAAGATCCGGTCCCTCTGCACAGAGTACGGAGCTATTTATATTGCAGATGGTATTCAATGCGGATACGGCAGAAGCGGTAAGTTCTTCTCCCATGATTTCGCAGGTGTGAACGCCGATATCTATTCCATGGCCAAAGGCATGGGCAACGGCTTCCCGATCGGCGGTATCCTGATCGCTCCTTCCATTCAGGCAAAACACTCCATGCTCGGCACTACTTTCGGTGGTAATCATCTCGCATGTGCGGCAGCGTTAGCAGTAGTGGAAGTGATGGAGAAAGAGAACCTGCTGGCCAATGCAGCCGAAGTGGGCAACTACCTCATGGAAAAACTGAAAGAGATCCCCGAACTGCAGAATGTACGCGGCAGGGGACTGATGATCGGCTTCGATGTGCCTGAGAACCTGAAAGACCTCCGCAAGAAATTAATCTGGGAAAACAAGATATTCACCGGCGAAGCAAAACCAAACGTGATCCGCTTGCTGCCATCACTGGCCCTCACCAAACAGGATGCAGACCAGTTCCTGATGGCCATCACAGCAACGATCGAATCCATGGTTTCTTCACCAGCACACTGACACAACTAATGAAACAATTCATCTCCGCAGAAGACGTTCAGGATATTCCGGCATTGGTATCACAGGCGCTGGAATACAAGCAGCATCCATTACACGATAAATTACTGGGAGCCAACAAACGTATCGGCCTGTTATTCCTCAATCCCAGTATGCGTACCAGGCTGAGCACGCAGATCGCTGCGCAGAACCTGGGCATGGAAGCCATCGTATTCAATGTGGGACAGGAAGGCTGGGCGCTGGAATTTGAAGACGAAGCCATCATGAGCGGCAGCACCGTGGAGCACGTGAAAGACGCAGCGCCGATCATGGGAAAATATTTCGACATCCTCGCCATCCGCACCTTCCCTTCCCTGAAGAACCGCGATGACGACTACAGTGAATTGTTCATCCGCCAGTTCATCCGCTACGCGGGCATTCCTGTGGTGAGCCTGGAAAGCGCCACCCTGCACCCATTGCAGAGCCTCACAGATATCATCACCATTACGGAATCCCTGAAAGCAAACCCGCTGCCGGAAGGTCGAAGGCCGAAGATCGTACTCACCTGGGCTCCCCACGTGAAGCCGCTCCCGCAATGTGTGGCCAACAGTTTCTCCCAATGGGTGAATGCCTGGGGGAATGCAGACTTTGTGATCACCCACCCGGAAGATTACGAGCTCGACACAAAGTTCACCAACGGCGCCACCATTACACATGACCAGGCAGCTGCATTGAAGGATGCAGACTTTGTGTATGTGAAGAACTGGAGCACTTTCAATAACGAATACGGCAAGATCTATTGCAATGATCCCGCCTGGATGCTCACCAACCAGAAACTTGGCACCACCAACAATGCGAAAGTGATGCACTGCCTGCCTGTAAGAAGAAATGTGGAACTGAGCGATGAGATCCTGGACGGCCCCAATAGCATTGTGACCCAGCAGGCATCCAACCGCGTATGGGCGGCTCAGGCTGTATTGTCAAACATCCTCAGATCCAAATAATCACGCGTGGAAACTCTGTACGTAGTAAAGATCGGCGGTAATATCATCGACAATGAGGCGAAACTGGCAGACTTCCTGCAATCCTTCGCAGCATTGCCCGGCAACAAGGTGCTGGTGCATGGCGGTGGCAAACTGGCTACCCAGCTGGCAGAGAAAATGGAAGTGCCGCAAACCATGGTGGATGGCCGCCGTATCACGGATGCCGAAACCCTGAAGATCGTTACCATGGTATACGCAGGTGATATCAACAAGCGTGTGGTAGCTTCATTGCAATCGCATGGCTGCAACGCTATCGGCCTTACCGGCGCAGATGGCAACGCCATCCTCGCTCATAAACGCGATAAAGGCGGCATCGATTACGGATTTGCAGGAGATGTGGATGCAGTGAATGCAGCGCTCCTGCATGCACTCCTCAGCCTCAAAATGACTGTAGTGCTGGCTCCCATCACACATAACGGGCATGGGCAACTGCTGAATACCAATGCAGACACCATTGCGCAGGAAACAGCGAAAGGCCTCAGTTCACATTACAATGTGCAACTGATCTATTCTTTTGAGAAGAGCGGCGTACTGCTGGATGCAAACGATGACAATACGGTTATCTCCACCATCCATCCTGCTTACTACGAAGCATTAAAAGCAGAACAAAAAATATTCGCAGGCATGATCCCCAAACTGGATAATGCCTTTGCAGCCATCCGCAGTGGCGTGGAAAAAGTAATTATCGGAAAAGCGGAAGAACTGCCAGCACTGATCGCCGGAACAGCCGGCACAAGCATCGTACATGAATAACCTATCATTACAGGATCTGCAGCAAAGCGTGACCGGGTTGCTGAAGCAACTCATCGCCACCCCCTCTTTCAGCAAGGAAGAGCAGGATACGGCTGCCATCCTCCGCATATTCCTCGAAGAGCGCGGCATCGAAGCCAGACAGTTCAAGTACAATATCTGGGCTGTTAACAAGCACTTCGACAGCAGCAAAGAAACCATCCTGCTCAACTCCCACCACGATACCGTTAAGCCCAACAAAGGCTATACGCTCGATCCGTTCAGCCCCATCGTAAAGGATGGAAAACTGTTCGGCCTGGGCAGCAATGATGCTGGTGGACCACTGGTGAGCCTGCTTGCCACCTTCCTGCACTTTTATGACCGCACTGACCTGAAGTATAACCTGCTCTTTGCAGCCTCTGCCGAAGAAGAGATCAGCGGTAAGGAAGGCATCGAGATCCTCTTGCCGGAACTGCCTCCCATTGCATGCGCCATTGTTGGCGAGCCCACACAAATGCAGATGGCGGTTGCCGAGCGCGGGCTGATGGTGCTGGACGCCATGAGTCATGGCCGTGCCGGTCATGCCGCACGCGAGGAAGGAGAGAACGCCATCTACAAAGCATTGAAAGATATCGAATGGTTCAGCACCTACAGGTTCCCTAAAGTATCCGGATTGCTCGGTCCCGTGAAAACCTCCGTAACCGTTATAGAAACTGATAACAAAGCACATAATGTAGTACCTGCCCAGTGCAGGTTTGTAGTGGATGTGCGTGTAAATGAATTGTACACATTTGAGGAGATACTGGATGTGATCCGTGAAAACATCCGGAGTGAAGTGGCTCCCCGCAGCACACGTCTCCGCTCCACCAGTATCGCACTTGACCATCCGTTGGTAAAAGCCGGTATCGCATTGGGTAGAACGTATTATGGGTCGCCCACCACTTCCGACAAAGCCCTGATGCCCTTCCAGGCATTGAAGATGGGACCAGGAGATTCAGCGCGCAGCCATACTGCCGATGAATTTATTTATATCGAAGAAATTGAAACAGGCATCGCCTTATACATTGATCTCTTAAACCAGGTATTATGAAACTGTGGCAGAAAGAAAGCACTTCCGTGTCTGAACAGATAGAGCGCTTCACCGTAGGACGAGATAAGGAATTTGATATCCTGCTCGCCCCCTTTGATGTACAGGGCTCTATCGCGCATGTGACCATGCTCGGTGAAGTTGGACTGATGAGTAAAGAAGATGCAGCCAAAGCCGTTGCCGGCCTGGAGCAGATCCAACAAGAGATCAAAGACGGAAAGTTCCGCATCGAAGAGAATGTGGAAGATGTGCACTCACAGGTGGAACTGCTGCTCACGCAACGCATCGGCGAAGCCGGCAAGATGATCCATAGCGGCCGCAGCCGTAACGACCAGGTTGCTGTAGACATCAAACTCTACCTGCGTTCCGAAGTACTGGCCATCAAGGATGCCACCAAAAAATTATTCGACTTGCTTATTTCGCTCAGCGAAAAACATAAAGCTGTTCTCTTACCAGGTTACACGCATCTTCAGATCGCCATGCCTTCATCATTTGGCTTATGGTTAGGAGCCTATGCTGAAAGTCTGGTGGATGACCTGGATGTACTGTCATCCTCCTGGTACGTTGCCAACAAGAATCCGCTGGGAAGTGGCGCTGGTTACGGATCTTCCTTCCCGCTCAACCGCACACGCACCACAGAGCTGCTGCAATTCGGCACGCTCAACTGGAACGCCGTGTATGCGCAGATGAGCCGTGGTAAAACAGAGCGCATCCTCGGACAGGGCATCGGTAATATTGCCAATACCCTGAGCAGGCTGGCCATGGATTGCTGCCTTTATATCAATCAGAACTTCGGTTTCATTTCATTCCCTTCAGAGCTCACTACCGGCAGCAGCATCATGCCGCACAAAAAGAACCCCGATGTGTTTGAACTGATCCGCGCCAAATGCAACCGCATCCAGTCCGTTCCCAATGAACTGACCCTGCTGGTGAACAACCTGCCAAGCGGCTATCACCGTGATCTGCAGCTCACCAAGGAAATCCTCTTCCCGGCCATTGAAGAGCTGAAAGCATGCATTGAAATGATGCAGCTGATGCTGTCCAATATGAGCGTGAAAGAAGGCATCCTGGATGATGAAAAATACAGATACCTCTTCAGCGTGGAAGCCGTGAATGAATTAGTGAACAAAGGCATTCCTTTCCGCGAAGCATACAAGCAGGTGGGTAATGATATCGAATCGGGAAATTTCAATTTCGATTACAAGAAACAATTGCATCATACGCATGAAGGAAGCCTGGGAAATCTTTGTAATGATAAGATTGTGGAGGAGATGAACAGGGTTGTTTCAAAATTTGCATAGGAAGAGATAGACTACACATAAATAGCTCCGCCGCTTATTTTGAAATCTATTTCAACTCAAAACATCCCTCCGCCAACTCCTCCCCATTACAGATCACGGCCACCCTATGCATCCCGAGATAATACTTTCTTGTAGTGATCGGCTTAAAACTCTGATCCCGGACAAAATCAATTGATTGCCCTGCTCCAATACTCCGCTCACTGATCTTGAACACTTTTCTCGAAGTCTTCTGCATGTGCTTCACATAATAAATGGCATACTCCAATCTCAGTTTATGCTCGGTATCATTTTCATTCCTGACAGTAAATGAAAAACTAAGCGACTCACCAACCTTTACTTTGGGAGTAAGAACTTCCAGTCCGCTCAATTGAATTCCGCTGACAGCATCAAGGCCGTAGTATGCCAGTGCACCGGCATGTGCACGTTTAAGCAGGCCGCGGCAGCCATGGCGGATCAGGGCATCAGTTTCAGCACCGATCCCCTTCCACTTTTCCGCCAGTTCCATCACTAATTCCGGGTGGTCTTTTGAAATATCGTTCAGATTATTGGCAACACTTCTTCTCACCCATTCAGAGTCATCTGCTTTCAGGTTTTCCAGCAAAGGAAGAATGGGACTGGGATCTTTCCGGAATGCCGGCAGGGCCATTGCCCAGGGCAGTCTGGGCCGGGTTCCTTCACTGGCCAGTCTGCGCACTTTATGGCCAGGATGAAGAGACCAACTGATCATCTGATCCGTCATCCGTTGTCCATACCGGATCAGGAATGGCCTCACGGCAAATTCACAACTGGTGAACTGGGTAACGAATTCTATCAGGTCAACAGAGGCCTCAAAATGATCCTGGCCGAACATTTCAATATATTCCGGGAAGAACATGAACTCGATACCAGCATCAGCCATCCTGCGCTCCCGCAGTCAGCAGCATCCGGATATTTTTTTATTTCCATAAAAATGCAACAGGCGCACCGGGTCGATGCGCCTGTTGGTTATAATGATGTCTGTATTTCAAAACTGACTATCTCAACTGCTTTGTATCCACTCTTGATGGAGTATCTTTTCCTGCTACAATAGATGTAGCGCTGATAGCAATAGACTTGATGATCTCTGCCATATTCTTCATATCAAGTGTTTCAAATTCGTCTTCCTGCGTATGATAATATTTCTCTGCATCCATTTTGGAAGTGGAAATAGTGTGTGCAGGAACACCTTGCCTGGCAAGCGTTGCATTGTCTGAACGATAGAACAGCTGCATATCAGGATAAGGATCGGGATAGAACTTGAAAGCGGAACCTTCCAGGTTCTTTTCCAGGATCTTGCCCATATCTGTTTTCTCATAACCGGTGATGAAAGCGGAGTTGGTTCCCCACTTGCTTTCTGTACCGATCATTTCAATATTGAACATGGCCATCACTTTGGCAGGATTGTATTGCTCGGAGAAATGCTTGGAACCGAAACCACCTACTTCTTCAGCAGTAAAGGCT
>NZ_JBQCGW010000235.1:0-58545 GCF_051955275.1 Pseudobacter sp.
TTCCGTTCCGGTGGTAAAGAAAAGTGTAAGTGCGGCCATCGCGTGTGAATTCTTTGAGCTTCAGGTTGGCGAGTGCGCGCCCCTCTTCGCCACCCAGCAGGTCCTTCACTTTATCGCAACTAAAAAATAAAACTGCCACGAGGCATAGAACTGTCAGCTGTTTCAGCTTTTGCATAATTGATAAGGCTTTTGTATGAAGAAAAAATATGAGCAGCTGTAAAAGCAGGTGAGGAGGGTGTGTTGAATTGAGGGGACGTAAAGGTAAAGGAAACTTCGTTTGTTCATCGCATGCAGAGTTTTCGGCAAGTGTGCACTATCTGCGTGGTGTCAACAACAGATAAAAAAAAGAGAATTGTGTTTTTCACTGATAGTGAATCCACCATTCTCTTTTTTGTTATAAAAAAATCGATAACCGAGTTATGCTTCTATCAGTTTTTTCAGGATCTCTTTCTGGATACTTTCGGTCTTGTTTTTTGCATACCAGGCGTGCAGTTCCTGGGCTATGGCTGCATATTCCATTCCTTCGGTCCTCATTTTTTTATAGAGCTCCTGTAAAACGGTTGGCCTGGGTCCCCAGTTGAACTTTTCTTCCAGGGTTTCTGAATCGAGTACCACCAGTTTTGGGATACTGCGGCTGGTGCCATCAGTTAAATACTGGTCAATCAGTTCCAGGTTGCTGTCTCTCAGTACCAGTCTGAGTTGTATCAGCGGGTTCACATTGGCCATAGCATTCAGCACGGGCAGGATCTGTGCAGCGTCTCCACACCAGCCTTCTGTGATCACCAGCCAGGTTTGTGGCCCGGAGATCTGTTGAAGTGTTTCTGTTACTTCAGGAAGGAGTTGAACGGTCTTGTCGATCCGCTGCATGCGCTGCACATTCAGTTTTGTATAATGCGCCAGTGAATCCGACTGTTGCGGGCCGGTCACCTTTCCCTCCAGCAACAGATCATCTACCAGTTTTCTGTAGGTGGAATAATCCATTGCTTCGGAGAGATATTTCCTGTCTACTTTTTTTCTGTTCGTTGTGATCATATTACCTGAGTTGAAATGGTGAAACTAAGTTTTGTTATGCAGGGTTGGCAGCATTGAATGCAGCTGCAAACTCTTTGGCAAAATCATCCAGCTTTATTTTTCCCAGCTGGCGATTGGTTTGTTTGAAATAATCGGCTGACATGGTGCCGGCATCGATGGAATTGCCCATTTCAATGAAATTACTGGCAATGTCCTGTCCAAGGCCTGCCTGTAACATTCCCTGGAGCGCCTGATCATCCGGGAATTTCACCCATGGCAGTCCGGGCTTGCCGATGGCATTACCCAAAGCTGTGGCAATCTGCTCTGTGCCCACTTCATCGCTCACCACGTAACGAACGGAGTGCCCTTTGAAGTTGAGCTGCAGAAGTTCCTCAGCGGCAACGGCTGCAATATCGTTGGTATGTACCAGTGGGAATGTGCCGGGCGCTGCACTGAAATTACTGCCGGTAATATTCAGGTGTTTGATAAGGTCGAGGTTGGCGTAAAGGTTGTAATAGAAATAGGCAGGGCGAAGATAAAGGATATTCACGTCTGCCAGTTTGTTGAACTCCTGTTCCAGCAGGTAGAGCCCGTCAACAGGACCATTACCCTTCGGCTGATCAGCACCAACGCTGCTCAATACCACTACATGCTTCACGCCGGAAGCCTTGATAGCTGCCGCATAGATCTTACCCTGCTCACCATAATGCGCCTTGATATCGGGTACGCTGTAATTGGGCGGGCACATCACATAAACGGCATCGGCACCTGCAAATGCTTTGGTGAGGAATGCTCCGTCTTCTATAGAACCTATGGCTGCTGTAGCGCCTTTGTCTACCAGTTCCTGCAGGTTGCCCGCGGTACGGCCGATCACAGTAACATCCTGTTTAGCATTCAATAATTGGAGAACGAGCGGTTTTGAGATATGGCCTGATGCGCCGGTAATTACGTATTTCATACTTCTTTAAATTTTGACGTTGGTTAAATTTATTATAATTGTATATACAAATGATAAGATAAAAAAAATTTAAGGTTCCAGTCTGTCTGCCATTTTGGTAATGGTATCGATCAGATGATCACATTCTTTCTGACCCAGCATATCATAATACTGCTTGCTGAACTCATTCGCACAGGCTACCAGTTCCGGGTGCAGTTCCTTTGCTTTGGGGGTAGGGTATACATTGGTGATCTTACCTTCCGAAGTGCGCACTACCAGTTTCTTGCTCTCCAGTTTTTCAATCAAACGCGTGATGGTAGAAGGTGTCAGATGAAGCTGATTGGCAATGACTCCCGGCTGAATGCCAGGTTCTTCTATCACCAGCAGCAGCACGTAAGCGTGGCTGGGTGACAGGTCCACTTTCTTCCATACATCGATGGCCATCTTTTCAACGATGCGGGCCAGCGCGCCGGAAGCGAAATAGAAACATTGCTTGAATTTGCTTTCTGAGATTTTCATACCAGTGTCCGCCACCTTATCGATAACGGTAATGCAAAGATAAGGGTTTTATTTGTATATGCAAATGTGTTTTTTTGATTGAATGAATACTTACCCTGGCAGAAGGCAGCTTAAAACTTATAAAGCCTCAAATCTGTCTAAAAGCTGACCGAGGAGCACCCGTGTAAATAAGGCGATGCTGAGTGTATTCAAAAATATGGTGGCCTCATCCTGGATGAAAGGCGCTTCCACCAGTTCCGACTTGCCGTGCTGCATCATCTGCGCCACCAGGCGTTCGTCCACTTCCATATGGAACTGAAGTCCTAATACATTGGTCCCTGCAAGATATCCCTGGTTTTTACAGGCTTTTGATTTAAAGAGGTGGGTTGCGCCGGCAGGAAGTTCGAATGTATCTCCGTGCCAATGGAAAACGGGAAAGTCTTCCGGGAAATCTTTCGTCAGCGGATGTTGCACATCAATGGTTTCCAAAAGCCACCAGCCGATCTCTTTCTGATCATTTTTATAAATACGTGCGCCCAGCACATCGGCGATCAGTTGTGAGCCGAGGCAGATGCCCAGTACTTTTTTACCTGCATCGATGGCGCTGCGGATATAGGCTTTCTCGGAAGCCAGCCATTTGTATTCTGTTTCATCGTGCACGCTCATAGGGCCTCCCATCACTACCAGCCAGTCAGTATTTTCAACAGGAGGAAATTCAACAGATTCATACAAACGGGTGAAGCTGGTGCTGAAACCCTTGCCCTGCGCCCATTCCAGGATATATCCCGGAGATTCGAATGCAACGTGCTGTATAAAATGGATATGCATGGTTATACTGCCTTACTTTTGTGTAGATTTACAAAGTTGCATAAAGAAATGTCCAATCCAAACTTAAATACTGATAAGAATTCGCAGAGTGCTGCCGACAAGGAGTTCGAGAACAATATCCGGCCCCGGGAGATCATTGATTTTGCGGGTCAGGGCCAGATCATCGAGAACCTGAAAATTTTCATCAAGGCAGCAAAGCTGCGGGGTGAGGCATTGGATCATATCCTTTTCCATGGACCTCCGGGTTTGGGTAAGACCACACTGAGCAGGATCGTGGCGAATGAACTGGGCGTGCAGATCAAAGAAACTTCCGGACCGGTGATTGAAAAGCCGGGAGACCTGGCGGGGCTGCTTACGAACCTGGAGCCGCATGATGTGCTCTTCATCGATGAGATCCATCGTTTGAGCACGGTGGTGGAGGAGTATCTCTATGCAGCGATGGAAGATTACCGTCTGGATATCATGATCGACAGCGGCCCCAATGCCCGTAGTATCCAGATCAACCTGAATCCGTTCACGCTGATCGGGGCCACCACGCGGAGCGGCCTGCTTACAGCGCCCTTGCTTTCAAGGTTCGGGATCAAATCAAGACTTGAATACTACCATGCAGATACTCTGAAGCAGATCGTGCTTCGATCTTCCGGGATCCTCAATACAAAGATCACTTCAGATGCGGCAGCAGAGATCGCCCGCAGGAGCCGCGGTACGCCGCGTATTGCGAATGGCCTGCTCCGCCGGGTGCGCGACTTTGCGCAGGTGCTGGGCAATGGTGTGATAGACCTGGGTATTACACAACACGCGCTGAAAGCGCTGAATGTGGATGAGCATGGGCTGGATGAAATGGACAACCGCATCCTGAATACCATCATCGAAAAATTCAAGGGCGGCCCGGTGGGCATCACTACTATTGCCACTGCAGTTGGTGAAGAAACAGGCACCCTGGAAGAAGTATATGAGCCATTCCTTATCCAGGAAGGCTTCATCAAGCGTACTCCACGCGGCCGCGAGGCTACCCATAAAGCATATGAACATCTCGGAAAGGATATCCGGGGTGGGAATCTGACCACACTTTTTTAATAGCTGTATTATCGGTGAGCAGTCGCTCGCGTCCCCGCGAGTGACAAATATTCCGTCGCCTCCGGCGACACGGTGTTCGCCAGAGGCGAACCAATAGAAGCCACTCGCGGCGACGCGGGCGGCTGGGCACACCAAAAGTAAAAGGGCCGACCCCATAAGGTCAGCCCTGTATATTTTAAGTGGTTCCTGCAATCTATGCTACAGGCACCACCAGTCTGAATCCGTTACCGTGGATATTCACGATCTCGATGGTATCATCTTCCTTCAGGTACTTCCTCAGTTTGGCGATGTATACGTCCATGCTGCGGCCGTTGAAGTAAGTGTCGCTACCCCAGATCTTCTTGAGCGCCTGTTCGCGGGGGAGCAGGTCGTTCATGTGCTCAGACAGCATCTTCAGCAGTTCATTCTCCTTGGGGGATAATGTCTGTGTTTTACCTGCATGGCTGAGTTCGCGCAGTTTGGGATTGAAATGATAGCTGGCGAGATCGTATTCTTTATTCTCCTGCTCTTTGGTCACCTCTTCATTGCGTTTGAGGATGGCCTTTATTTTGAGGAGGAGCACTTCACTGTCGAATGGCTTGGTGATATAATCATCAGCACCCAGTTTGTAACCCTGGATGATATCTTCTTTCATGGTTTTAGCGCTGATGAAGAAGAGGGGAATATCGGGGTCAACATCACGGATCTCTTCTGCCAGGGTGAAGCCGTCCATATGCGGCATCATGATATCCAGCAGGCAGAGTTCGAACTTCTCACGCTGGAAGGCGGCCAGTCCGAGGCGGCCATCCCTTTCAAGGGTAACATCGAAATCATTCAGTTCAAGGTAGTTCTTAAGTACACTGCCCAGGTTCGTATCATCTTCACATAACAATATTTTCGGTTTCTTTCCTTCCATTGTTGGTAGATTTTATTCTTGATAGTGTAAATAAAATTAAATCATTTATCACATCCGGCAAGTGCCGTGTAATATTTTGTTAATTACTAATGCATGGGAGTCTACTGACGGCTGAGGTTGAAGCTGCCTGCGTCCTGGTTGGGATCCCCGCTGCTCTTGAATTTGCCGTCGGCCATCTTCGTATTGCCTTCGGTGAGGGTAGCTGTGCCGGTAACAGTTTCCAGACCCTGGGCATATTCAAATACCACATTGTCTGAATCCTCCGCTTTCTGCCAGGTACCGGTAAACGTGTATTTGGCAGTGGGATCGTCAACGGCCACGAATGATATCTCCAGCTTCCTGTTCTCTTTGAACTGCACTTTTACCGGCTTGAAGTTGCGGTCATACACCTTGCCTTCACCCTGCCACTCCGTATTGGTGAGGTCATACGGTTCTTTGCTGTCGCTGCTTTTCTTACAGGCAACAACCAGGGTAATCATCAGAAAGGCCAGTATCGGCAGTATCACACGCGGCTTCATGGGGATGAGTTGAAATGTTTTCACTAATTATCAGGCTGACTATCCAAACGGAATAAGCGCTGCATTCGTATGAAAATAATAATTCCTAAGCAGCAGTTATACTTAATAAAGTTACAATAAACGGGCCGTATACGATTCCGCTCATTTTCAGTACCTTCCGCTCTACAAAATCATACTATGGCAGACCAGAACGCATTCCTTCAATTGGTAAAAGACGGATATACTTTCAAGGGTGAATCATTCCGCATCGGGGCAGCTATGCTCGATGGCCAGGTGTTGCAAGGCGCAGATATCCTGCTTCCCCTCAAAACCATGAACCGCCACGGCCTGATTGCAGGTGCTACCGGTACCGGTAAAACGAAAACCCTGCAGGTGCTGGCCGAAGGCCTCAGCGATGCCAGTGTACCCGTTCTGCTGATGGATATCAAGGGTGATCTCAGTGGTATTGCCCAGCCAGGTGTGGAAAATGACAAGATCAAAGAACGTATGCAGAAAATGGGCGGTACCTGGACTCCCTCCGGATTTCCCGTTGAACTGATGACGCTCAGCAATGAGAAAGGAGTAAGGCTTCGTGCCACCGTTACGGAATTCGGTCCCATCCTGCTTTCCAAGATACTCGACCTCAACGATACACAACAGGGCCTGGTGGCCATGATCTTCAAATACTGCGACGATAACAAGATGCCGCTGCTTGATCTGAAGGACTTCACCAAAATACTTCAGTATGTAAGCAATGAAGGCAAGGCCGATATTGAAAAGAGCTATGGCAAGATCGCCACAACCAGCACCGGCACCATCCTGCGTAAAGTGATAGAGCTGCAGCAGCAGGGCGCCGATATTTTCTTTGGTGAGCCATCTTTTGATGTAGACGACCTGATGCGGATATCAGATGATGGCCGTGGTATGATCAGTGTGCTGCGTGTAACGGATATGCAGAACCGGCCAAAGCTGTTCAGTACTTTTATGCTGCAGATGCTGGCGGAACTCTATGCCACCCTTCCTGAGGCAGGTGACCTTGACAAACCCAAAATGGTGATGTTCATCGATGAGGCCCATCTGGTTTTCCAGGAAGCCACGGAAGCGTTGTTGCAACAGATCGAAACAGTGATCAAGCTGATCCGCTCCAAAGGCGTGGGCATTTTCTTCTGCACACAGAACCCGCAGGATGTGCCAGCCAGCGTGCTGAGCCAGCTCGGTCTGAAAATACAACACGCGCTGCGCGCTTTCACGGCAGCAGACCGCAAAACCATCAAACAGGCAGCACAGAATTATCCTGAAACTGAATTCTACAAAACGGAAGACCTGCTTACGCAGCTCGGTATAGGCGAAGCGTTTGTGACCATGCTGAACGAGAAAGGCATTCCTACTCCTCTCGTACACGCCATGCTGGTTTCTCCCCGCAGCCGTATGGACGTGTTGAGCGATACGGAAATAGACAGCATCATTTCCAGGTCCAAACTGGTGAGGAAGTATGCTGAAACCGAAGATTCCGAAAGCGCTTACGAGATCCTCACAGCCAAGCTCGAAGAGGCTGCAAAGAAATCGGAGGAAGAAGCTGAAGAGAAAGCGGCCAAAAAGAAACCTGCCAAAGAAGAAAAATCAACGGTGGAAAAAGTACTGGACAGCGGTGCTACAAAGCAGTTCATGAGAACTGTTGCCGGAGGACTGGGAAGAGCCCTGCTGGGCGTTCTTGGAGTTGGCGGGAGAAGCAGCAGTAAAAAGAAAAGCAGTGGATGGTTTTAAGACCGGTCACTGATCTCCCCGTTTGCGTTCACTCCTATTTTTTCTTCTGACTGAAGGAAGGCGATGGCTTCGCGGACCTTGTGTTTCTGTATGCCCGGAAGTGCCGCCATGATCTGTTCCTGTGTAGCAGGACGTTGTTGGATCACTGCTTTGATCTGCTGATGGATCTGCGCCAGCTCTGCAGGGTGGAGAGGTTTCTTCTGCTGCTCCAGGCAGATATCACAAACGCCGCAAGCACCTGCTTCCTTATCGCCAAAATACTGTGCGATCTGCTGGCTGCGGCATTGTTTTCTTTCTTCCAGGTAATGTAAAAAGGTGTGGATACGCGATGCAAAGAGTTGTTTCCTTTTATTGAAATGCACCATATTGATGCGCAGCTCTTCCGTTCTCACACGATTGAGGCGGAGATAGAGTTGCGGCGTATCTTTCTGAGGTACATATTCGATAATACCATAACCATGCAGTTTACGAAGCTGAAGCTTTACTGTGTCGGCGTCGCTGCGCATGAGGTAGGCGATATTTTTTTCTGAAACAGGAGTGGGCTGATCAAAGATGCCCTCGTATGTGCGGAGCAGTGTTTTGATCAGTGGCTCCAGATCGGGGTGCATCTCTTCAAATTCATAGAGCCATTGCTTGCCGGTGATGAAGCCAACAGATGCGGGAATGAAAACCTGTTCATTGTAATTCATCCATCCTTCCTGCTCCATTGCTTTCAGTGCGTAAGTGGCCAGTCTTGGTTCGGGATGGAATTTCGCAATGAGGTCGTTCAGCTCAAAGTCGTAATAAGAACCACCGCCAAGTCCATTCGGCACCTGCAGGTAATTCATTACATCTGTATAGATCTTCCTGATATCATCAGCTTCGGGGAAGCGGATATCCGGCATGGCGCGCAGGTCTTCAGGATCCTGGTGGTCGTAGAGTAAAACAGCGTAGGATCTTTTACCATCACGGCCTGCACGGCCGGCTTCCTGGTAATAATTCTCCATACAGTCGGGAGGATCTGCGTGAACCACAATGCGTACATCGGGTTTATCGATGCCCATACCGAAGGCGTTGGTGCAAACGATATTACGGATCTCATTTTTGATCCAGGCTTCCTGGCGGCGATTGCGTTCTTCACGTGGGAGACCTGCGTGGTAACATTCGGATTGGATACCGTAGAGGTTGAGCTGATCGCTGATCTGTTTGGTGCGTTTGCGGCTGCGGCAATACACGATGCTGCTGCCTGGCACTTTTTCCAGGATATCCCTGATCCTGACGATCTTGCTATCCACTTCAAAAACACTGTAGCTCAGGTTGGGCCTGGCAAAAGAGGTCTGGAAAATATTCCGGCCGGCGAAATCCAGTTTGGCGCAGATATCTTCCTGCACTTCCGGTGTGGCAGAGGCGGTGAGCGCCAGGATGGGCACGTCTGCCACTTCATCGCGCAGCGCAGCGATCTTCAGGTAAGAAGGCCTGAAATCATAGCCCCACTGGGAAATACAATGCGCTTCGTCCACAGCAATGAGACAGAGATTCAGTCCGGGCAGGTATTCCCGGAACAGCGGAGTTTCAAGCCTTTCCGGAGATACATATAAAAATTTGCAATTGCTTTCCGTTGCGAGTTTCAGTACATTGATCACATCTTTCCGGCCCATTCCTGAATCAATGGAAAAGGCGGTGATGCCTTTTTTACGGAGGTTTTCCACCTGGTCTTTCATGAGGGCGATGAGCGGACTCACCACCAGGCATAAGCCATCCTGTGCAAGTGCCGGCAGTTGAAAGCACAATGATTTGCCTCCTCCGGTAGGAAGGATGGCCAGTGTGTCCTCCCTGTTGAGCACAGAATTGATGATGGCTTCCTGCATGGGGCGGAAGCCATCGTATCTGAAATATTCTTTGAGTAATGAATGGATATAGGCCATAAGATCACAGTACCTTCTTTACAAAGAGGCGAACGGAATTGATGGCAAGTACAACATCGCTCAATCCCATCACCAGTGCACCAAAGGTAGGGGTGAGAAGGCCAAATGCCGCCACGGGGATAGCAACAATATTGTATGCGAAAGCCCAGAACAGGTTCTGGCGGATAGTCATGAACGTATGCCTGCCCAGTCCCAGTGAAAGTGGCAGGTTGCGGATGCCATTGTTCATCAGCACCACATCGGCTGTTTGCACGGCAATCTGTGAAGCTGCGCTGAGCGAGATGCCCACCGTTGCTTTCGCAAGGGCCGGTGCATCGTTGATACCGTCGCCTACCATGGCGGTAGGGCCTTTCAGGGTGAGGTCTTCCACTACAGTGAGTTTTTCCTGCGGTGTCTGTTCTGCTATCACTTCATCGATGCCAAGGAAATCTGCCAGCTGTTTGCATTTATCGTAGCGGTCGCCACTGAGCAGGATGGTGCGGATATTCCGGTGACGCAGGTATTGCACCACCGTCATGGCTTCCGGACGTACTTCATCTTTTACATCGATCCAGCCGATGAGCTGGTCGTTTTTGAGGATATAGACATTGTGTTTGTCGTCTTTGGTGTGGGCCTGTGCAATTTTGAAAGAGCCTGCCTGCCAGGTATCCCCTTCTTTGGTGATGCCTTTCATTCCGATACCTTTCACTTCTTCTATCTTGTCCCAGCGGGTCACCTGGCTCTGTTTCCATTCCCGGGCGATGCATTGTGCAATCGGGTGGTTGGAATACTTTTCGAGCGAGAAAACGATCTGTTTGAATTCCTCTTCTTTTATATCCTCATTCTTCTCAAATCCTGCAATCACAAAATCACCAGTGGTGAGGGTGCCGGTTTTATCGAATACAACCTGCCTGATGTTTTTGAATACTTCCAGGCTTTTTGCATTTCGGAAAAGCACACCATTTCGGGCTGCACGGCCCAGCCCCACTGCGATGGCCGCCGGAGTTGCCAGTCCCATGGCACAGGGGCATGCAATTACCAGAACAGCTATACTTCGCATAAGCGAGGCCGTGAAATCATGGAGGAAGATCCAGTTTGCGATGAGTGTGATGGCTGCGATAACCAGCACCACAGGTACAAAGATGGCACTGATCCGGTCGGCCATCTGCTGTACGGGCGGCTTCTCGCCCTGCGCGCGTTTAACCAGGTCGATGATATTGCTCAGCACCGATTGTTTGGCTTCTGCCGTTACATAGGCTTTCACTGTACCATCTACCAGCAGGCTGCCGCCGATGAGGTGGTCCTTTGCTTTTTTGGAGATGGGCAGGCTCTCACCGGTGATGATGCTTTCGTTCACGGTGGCATCTCCCCATAATATTTTACAATCAGCCGGCACCTGTTCGCCGTTTTTGATCAGGAGGATATCGCCAACGCGAAGGGTGGTGTTCTCCACGGGGAAAACATGTTCCTGGTGCTGGTCGTCGTAAGCGATCATATTGGCCATCACTTTTTGTGAGCTGGCGAGTTTGTTGAGTGATCGTTGGGTGCTCTGAATGCTGGCGTCTTCCATCCAGTTGCCCAGGAATACGAGGGTGATCACGGAAGCGGCGGTCTCAAAGAAGAGGTAGCCTTCTCCCATTCCCAGAAATGCACCAGCAAGGCTGTATACGAATGCGGCAGTTGCCCCGATGGCTATGAGCACGTTCATATTGGGCATACCGTTGCGGATGCTCTTGATGGCGCTTCGTCCGAAGAAATCCATGCCCACGATATACACGGGCAGGCAGAGGGCCAGCTGAACCCAGGGATTCATGAGCCAGTGGATATGCACCCACCTGTCGAACATATGCATCAGGAGGGGCAGGGTGAAAATGATGCAGAAGAGGAAGCGCTCCTTATGGTTCCTCAGGAATTTCTTCTTTTTGGTCTGTATGCTGGCATCGCCTGCGTCTACTGAATAGCCGAGGGATTCAATGCCTTTGAGGATATCTTCTTTTTTATTGACGCCGTTGATGGTGAAGCTCACGTCTCCTCCGGCCAGGTTCACTTTCACATCTGCCAGCCCTTTCTTTTCGAGGAACTGCCGGATTGTGAGCACGCAGTTGGAGCAGTCCATCCCATCTACTTTCCAATTCACTGTTTCCATTGCTTAGGAGTTTATATTGATCATCAGGTTAGTATTGGCAAATTTACCGAACGGAGCCGGGAAGGGCCTTATAACTAAACGTATAATATCGCTGCACGGTTGCAATTTCGGGAATTTGTAATGGGACGGTTCATATTAACCTTCAGGATGGAAGGCTTATAAATCGCTCAGAGCCTTGTATATTTGCGTTTTATGCAACTATCATTTACTCTGGAAACCATTCATGAGGCTGCCCGCCAGTTCTGGGCAGCGGTAGGAGACAGGAAGGTCCTGGCTTTTCATGGACAGATGGGTGCAGGGAAGACTACTTTTGTTCATGCCCTGTGCGATGTGAAAGATGTTACCAGTACGGTGGGAAGCCCAACGTTTTCCATCATCAACGAGTATGCCTGGCCCGGTGGACAGCTCTTTCATATCGATCTGTACAGGCTGAAGGATGAGGAAGAGGCCATCAGGGCGGGAGTGGAGGACTGTTTTTATTCCGGAAATATTTGCCTGGTGGAATGGCCTGAGCGGGCTGAAGGGATTTTTCCCGAAAATACGCTTCAGGTGCATATTTCCGTAACCGATCCGGCTACCCGGCTCCTTCAGATAGATGAGAAATAAGTATATTTGATATAGCTGCCAATAAGAAAATCAACTTCATGTCCCAGCAACGACCGATCATCAGCACCTCTTTCAGTTACGAAACACTTGAAGAAAAACTTGATGTGAAGCCCAAAGGGGCTCAACTACATATAGGTATCCCTAAAGAAACCGCCTTCCAGGAGAACCGCATTGCGTTAACTCCCGATGCTGTAGGCGTTCTGATCAGCAATGGTCATGATGTAGTGATAGAGCACAATGCCGGTGAGGCGGCACATTTCCGTGACCGCGACTACAGCGAGGCAGGAGCCCGGATCGTGTACGACAAGGCTGAAGTTTTCAAAGCGCCCATCCTCGTAAAGAGCGCTCCCATCGTAGAGGAAGATATTCCCTATCTGCAGTTCAACCAGGTGATCATTTCCCCCATCCATCTCTCCGCCATGAAAGCGGAACTGCTGCAGAAGATGATGGACAAGCGCATCACCGCTATTTCCTTCGAGAATCTGAAAGATGACAGCGACAGTCTCCCTATCGTGCGCAGCATGAGTGAGATAGCCGGCAGCGCCGTGATGCTGATAGCCGGGCAGTACCTCAGCTCCGCCAATCATGGCAAGGGCGTATTGCTCGGAGGGATATCAGGGATCCCGCCCACCAAGGTGATCATCCTTGGTGCCGGTATCGTGGGTGAGTTTGCTGCCCGCGCAGCCCTGGCCCTCGGCGCCTCCGTGAAGGTGTTCGACAGCAGCGTATATCGTTTAAAAAGACTTCAGAATAATATCGGTCAGCGTATGTGGACTTCCGTTATAGAGCCCCGCATCCTGGCCAAGCAGCTCAAGACCTGCGAAGTGGCGGTAGGCGCCCTGGCCTCCACTACTGGCCGCACTCCGGTAGTAGTGACCGAAGAAATGGTCAGCAATATGCGTCCTGGCAGTGTGGTCATCGATGTCAGCATCGACCGTGGTGGCTGCTTTGAAACTTCCGAGATCACCAGTCATGAACATCCCATCTTCATGAAATACGGCGTGATCCATTATTGCGTGCCCAATATTCCCTCGGGCTTTGCACGTACCGCCAGCCAGGCCATCAGCAACGTGCTGATGCCACTCCTGCTTGAAGCCGGCGACGAAGGCGGCTTTGAGAACCTGGTATGGCACAAGGTGCATCTCCGCAGCGGCATCTACATTTTCAAAGGCGCACTCACAAATTTCCATCTCAGTCAGAGATTTGATCTGAAGTACACGGATCTGAATCTGCTGATAGCAAGTCAACGTTAATTGCTTACCCGGCGTATAAAAACCGGGCTGCGAAAACAAACCGCACCTTTTAGTGGTGCTATTGGGCATTTGTTGGGAGAGATTGGGCTGATGTAGTTCTATTGATCTTCTTCGCTTATGTTTTCAAGGCCCTTGTTTTCATAACTCTCGCCGCATGAGGTCCTTTGTACTGCACCCAAGGTTGAGTGGTTGGCAAATTATTGCATATGCAGGGATGCACATTCAGTTTGCAATTTAATGCTTGGATATAATTTTTGAGCGTCAGCTTTAGTGAGCAGTAAATGATCCATGTGCATCATTCTCCTTCAGGCAGTCTGTCAATGTTACCTTTCATCAGGGTCTTCGAAGTTGTTTCCATTTTTTCTTTCCTCTGATCATCTCAGCTTCTTTGATCCGCCATGTAGCGTGCAAATGAGCACAGCTTCAGGGTTCTGCATTATAGTTGCCGCACGTCCGGAGACATGGAGCAAAGGGTGTGTGAAAAGGTGGTCTTGAAAACATACGTTCCGGTAGCTCATCATTGCCCTGCCGTTCCAACATACCCCACCAAAGCCTAATTAAAATCCTAAAAGGTGTGGGTATGTTTTCCAACCACCGGTTCACACCCCTTTGCGAGACTAAACAAAAAATGCTTACTTATAATCAAGAATATTGATCCTGTGCTCACAAAAGCTATACTCCTGCGGATCATTAGAGCTGACAATGATCAGCCTCCCCTCGCCGTAGGCGCTGATGAGAGATTGGTAGAGCGCGATGCCTTCGGCATCAAGGTTGGTGCATGGCTCGTCCAGCAGAAGAACCGGTACATCGGAGAAGATGGCCTGTGCCAGTTTCACGCGTTGCTTCATGCCGGAGCTGTAGAAGCGGATCTGTTTGTGGGCAGCTTTGGTGAGACCTACTTTTTCAATGATCTCTTTGATGCTGATCCGGGGAAGCAGGGGCTTGAATTGCTGATGGAAATGCAGGAATTCAGTAACGCTCATTTCCTCGATGAGTTCCAGGTAGGGAGCGGCTATGGAGATCTTTCTGAAGGCGTGATCGGTTTCCACTTTGCGGGTCTGAATGGCGGGATTGTGTTGTGCTGCCTGCACTGCCGGTACATCGATGATGTAATGGGCTTCTCCTTCGGAGAGCGCAATGGCTCCGCCGATAGCTTGCAGCAATGTACTTTTCCCGGAGCCGTTGGGCCCTGTGATAGCATAAGACTTGCCTTCAGTGAAACTGTAATCTACTTTACGGAAGATCCATTCGCGGTTAAAGCGCTTGCCTGCATTAATCAGCGATATCTTCATCCACACTATTTTTTGAATAGCGTTTAATGATACCGCGACCACTTTCACGGATGAATGTTACGATCTCATCACGTTCGTCGGTTGCAGGGAACTCTTCTTCCAGGAATTCGAGGGCCTGGGAAGTGTTCATGCCTTTGTTGTAGATAACACGATAGATATCCAGCAGGTGGTTGATCTTGTCAACGGTAAAGCCTCTGCGTTTCAGACCAACGGAATTAACGCCGGAGTAGCTGAGGGGCTGACGGCCTGCCTTGATAAAAGGAGGAATATCTTTTCCAACCAGTGAACCGCCGCTGACGAAAGCGTGGGCACCGATCTTTACGAACTGGTGAACGGCGCACATGCCACCCAGGATTGCCCAGTCGCCCATTTCCACGTGGCCGGCAATCTGTGTGTTGTTGCTCATGATACAGTTACTACCGATCATGCAGTCGTGCGCAATATGGCTATAAGCCATGATAAGGCAGTTATTGCCTACCCTGGTCTTACCTCTGTCGTTGGTACCGCGGTTGATGGTTACGAACTCACGGATAGTGGTATTATCGCCAATTTCCACCATGGTATCTTCCCCGCCGAATTTCAGATCCTGTGGGATTGCCGCGATTACGGCGCCGGGGAAAATCCGGCAATTCTTTCCAATGCGTGCCCCTTCCATGATAGTTACATTGCTGCCTATCCAGGTTCCTTCGCCGATCTCAACGTTCTGATGGATCACGGTGAAGGGGTCTACTTTCACATTAGTGGCCAGTTTCGCATTTGGATGAATGTACGTATGCGGATGGATCATTTGATTTACGTTCTTAAGTGTTGTTACAGGAAGAGGGTTCATGGTATTGAATTCAACCCCGTTCCCGTTGGGGTCTTGGTTACGCACCCCGCTTTGCGGGTCTTGCTTTATGATTTGGCGTTTGATACTCAAGTGATCAGCTAAAAGAGTTAAAGTCGGGGTTCAAGCCGACCCGCAAAAATATAACTTATATACAAACGAACTTTTTTATTCTTAGTATACATGCGGCTGTCAATTTAACCGCGTTTTACCAGTTGCGCCATCAGATCACCTTCGGTAGCCACCTTATTGCCTACATATACAGTGCCTCTCATTTCACAGAAACCTCTGCGGATGGGGGCCAGCAGTTCCATTTTCAGGATCATGGTATCGCCGGGAACCACTTTCTGCTTGAATTTCACGTTATCGATCTTCACAAAGAAAGTATCATAGTCTCCGGGAGGCATGGCATTGATAGCGAGGATGCCACCGCACTGGGCGAGGGCTTCGATCTGAAGAACGCCGGGCATAACGGGATTACCGGGGAAATGGCCTTGAAAGAACCATTCGTCAAAAGTTACATTTTTCACGCCAACGATCTGTTTGTCAGACAGTTCAATGATCTTGTCTACCAGCAGGAACGGGTGGCGGTGAGGAAGGGTCTTTTCAATCTGCTGAAGATTATATACCGGTGGCTGATTGGGATCATACACGGGGATATTCTTCAGTTGTTTATTCTTTTTAATGTATTGCTTGATGATGCGGGCAAAGTCCACGTTGGTGCTATGACCGGGCCTGTTGGCGATGATATGCGCCTTGATGGGATAGCCGATCAGTGCCAGGTCACCTACCACGTCCAGGAGTTTATGACGGGCGGGCTCATTGGGAAAGCGCAGCTCCAGGTTGTTCAGGTAGCCCTCGCTTTTCACGCCCATTTTTTCCCTGCCAAAGGCTTTGGCCAACCTTTCCATTTCGTCTTCTGTAACGGGTTTGTCAACTACCACGATGGCATTGTTGATGTCTCCGCCTTTGATCAGGTTGTGCTCCAGGAGCATTTCCAGTTCGTGAAGGAAAACGAAGGTGCGGCAGGAAGAGATCTCGGATCTGAATTCCCCCATATTCTTCAGACCGGCGTGCTGGGTTCCCAGAACGGGGCTGTTGAAGTCGATCAGGGTGGTGATCTTATAATCGGTAGCGGGGAGGGCGGTCATTTCCACGCGCTTCTTCTCATCGTAATGGGTGATATGTGTATCTATGAAATACCATTGTTTAGCGGCATCCTGTTCCAGCACGCCTGCTTTCTCGATGATTTCCACAAAGGGGGCGGAGCTACCGTCCATGATGGGGATCTCAGGGCCGTTGAGCTCGATCAGACAGTTGTCTACGCCCATTCCCACCAGTGCGGCGAGGATATGCTCCACCGTGCTCACTTTGGCGCCATTATCTTCCAGGGTAGTACCTCTTGAGGTATCGGTTACCAGGTCGCAGTCGGCCTTGATCACCGGTTGTCCGGGGAGGTCGATGCGTTGAAAGCTGAAACCGAAGCCGGGATTGGCTGGTTTCAGGGTCATATCCACCTTGGAACCTGTATGCAGGCCCGTGCCTGAAATACTTATAGCCGATCCGAGAGTATGCTGCTTGTCAGGATTGAAGTTAGCGTCCATTCAATTTTTTTAGATGCGCAAAGATACACTTCAACGTATTATTACCTCCCTAAGTTGTATTGATATTTTACGGGTGGAGGGTGATGGAAGGGCTATTGGGGCTCAATTCCGCATCTGTGCTGGGTTTTATGGGATCAATTTTGTTTTATATAATTTAAAATGAATATCATTTTGCACCGGGTTTCCGGCATAGGAAGTGGAAATCAGCGGGTTAGAATTTACTCGGAGACCACTAGCTCGCTTCTGGCGAGTGAGGAATATTAGTTCGCTTCTGGCGAACGCAGAACTCGCCAGGAGGCGAGCAAACAGAAGGCACTCGCGGGATGCGAGCGATTGGGCACTGCCAAATGAAACGGGGCTGAATTTTTAGTTCAGCCCCGATCCGGATATTATTTGAAGGAATTTATACTTTTTCAGCCAGCAGCTGCTGCACCAGTTTTTCCAGTTCTTTAATTCTCTTTTCCAGTTCAGGGAGGTTGCGGCTCACTGCCTGGGAACGGAGGGCGCTGGTATAGTCGAATGCGGGGGAACCGGTAACGGCCGCATTGCTGGTTTTGATGGATTTGCTCACGCCGCTCTGGGCATTGATGCGGGCGCCATCGGCAATGGAGATATGTCCAACGATACCGGCCTGTCCGCCAATCATTACATTATTACCCAGTTTGGTGCTGCCGCTTACGCCGGCCTGTGCCGCGATCACGGTATTGTTACCTACTTCCACATTGTGGGCTATCTGGATCAGGTTATCCAGTTTGGCACCTGATTTAACGAGTGTGGAACCGATGGTAGCGCGGTCAATGGTGGCATTGGCGCCGATTTCCACAAAATCTTCCACAATCACGTTGCCGATCTGTGGCACTTTCTTGAAACTTCCATCTGCCTGAGGGGCAAAGCCAAAACCATCGCTGCCCAGCACGGTGCCGGCATGGATGGTCACGTTTTTTCCTATCACACAATCGTGGTAGATCTTAACACCGGGATGAACAATAGTATTATCGCCGATGGTAACCTTGTCTCCGATATAGGCATTAGGGAAGATCTTTACATTATTGCCCAATACCACGCCTTCGCCAATATAGCAGAATGCGCCGAGGAAAAGGTTCTCTCCCAGTTTGGCGGTGGGTGCTACGTAAACCGGTTCCTGTCTGCCTACCATTTGCTGGGTCATCACCTCCTGGTATTTTGTAAGAAGGGTGGCAAATGCAGTGTAGGCGTCTTCAACGCGGATAAGGGTTCCCTTGACCGGTTGCCTGAGTTCCTGTGTCTGGCTTATGATGATCACGGTTGCTTCCGTGGTGTACAAATGATCTTCGTATTTGGGATTGGCCAGGAAGGCGAGCTGCCCCTGTTTGGCCTCTTCGATCTTACCGAAAGAGCCGACGGCTGCATTGGGATCGCCTTCCACTTTCCCGTTGATGATCATGGCTATTTGCGCTGCTGTGAATTGCATGGTTGTTGAGCTTTTATAAGGGATTTGCGAGGTATTGGTTATGTACTGTTACTTCAGATAACAAATGTAATATTTTTTCACAGGGCTGGAGAGCGTTTGACTGATCAGCGCATTGTCTACCTGCGATATATCTTTTACGGTCCCGTCCTTGAAAAGAATATTTATCTTTTCCTCCACCGGATTATAGGTGGTGTTGACGGCTTCGCCGGTAAAAAGCAGGTAATGACAATCTTCTTCCCTGATGCTTTTACACTGGCAAATCCTGTTCCGCTGTTCCGTGATCCAGTCCTGATCAAATGGCTCTGCCTGTAATTTAACTTTTAGTAAACGGCGGTTGATAAGTCCTTCGCAGAGTGTACTCAGTACGGTGTCTGCATGGAACATCCAGTTCTTGATACTTGCCATTACATCAAAGTCATCGAGCAGGCAAAACTGATCGAGGTGCTTATCGATGGGAAGCTCTTTTTCCTTTGATTGCAAAAACAGGTCAAGCGCTGCAGAGGCTCCGGGAACAGTTTCCCCCCTGAGGATGAGCTCGCGGGCGCGTTCCA
Organism: Pseudobacter sp.; assembly: GCF_051955275.1. Taxonomy (NCBI): domain Bacteria; kingdom Pseudomonadati; phylum Bacteroidota; class Chitinophagia; order Chitinophagales; family Chitinophagaceae; genus Pseudobacter; species Pseudobacter sp. The sequence goes on from NZ_JBQCGW010000235.1 coordinate 19,119, forward strand.
GGATCTTCACCAGCATCTTTTCGGCACTCAGTACGGATTTGTGCAGATAAACCTGCCAGTACATGAGACGGCGGGCCACCAGGAATTTCTCGATGGAATAAATTCCTTTTTCTTCCACCATCAGTTCCCCGTTTTGCACGGTAAGCATTTTCAGGATGCGGTCATAACCGATCACACCTTCAGACACGCCGGTGAAGAAGCTGTCGCGGCTCAGGTAATCCATCCTGTCCACATCCAGTTGACCGGAAATGAGCTGGTATAAAAATGGCTTGTGATATTGATTGGTGAAGATGGCAATGGCAAGATCCAGCTGTCCGTTCATTTCTTCATTGATGGTGCGGATGATGCGGAGCGAAATATTCTCGTGTTTCACACCCTTTATCAGTACATGTTCCAGGGCATGGGAGAAAGGGCCATGGCCTACATCATGCAACAAAATAGCAGCTTTTGCCGCCACTTCTTCTTCGGGGGTGATATCGATCCCCTTGTTGCGTAGTTCATGCAGGGCCATACACATGAGGTGATAGGCGCCCAGTGAGTGATGCAGGCGGGTATGAACTGCCCCGGGATATACCAGGTGCGCCATGGCCATCTGATGTATCCGCCGCAGGCGCTGATAATAAGGATGTGCTATCACCTGGAAAATTACCGGGTGATCGATCGTAATGAAACCATATACCGGATCATTGATGATCTTTCTGACAGGATGCGCCATTCGCTGCTTGCTATTTTGTTAAAATTGCCCTCAAAGGCGGTTGGCAAAACTACGGATTAATGATTATCAGTGATAATAATGGTATTTTGCTGGAATCACCATTAAACTTCATACATGGCAATTGGAAAAATACTTTGGGTAGATGATGAAATTGAAAGCCTGCGTTCTCAGATCCTCTTTCTTCAGGGAAAAGGATATGAAGTAAGTGCGCTCACCAATGGTTTTGATGCGGTTGATTTTGTAAAGGACAATTACGTGGATGTTGTACTGCTGGATGAAACCATGCCCGGTATCACCGGGCTGGAAACCCTGGCCAAGATCAAGGAGGTGAACCAGCAGATCCCCGTGGTGATGATCACCAAAAATGAAACGGAAGGCCTGATGGATGATGCTATCGGCAGCCAGATCACAGACTATCTCATCAAACCCGTGAATCCTAACCAGGTATTGCTCAGTCTTAAAAAGATCATCGATAATAAAAGACTGGTGGCGGAGAAAACCACTTTCGCTTACCAGCAACAGTTCCGGAATCTCTTCATGGCCCTCAACAGTAATCCTGATTACAACGAGTGGATGGAGATCTACCGCAAGCTGGTGTACTGGGAGCTGGAGATGGAGAAGAGCGACAGCCCTGAGATGCAGGAAGTATTTCAATCACAGAAGAGCGAAGCCAATACAGAGTTCTTCAAATTCATTTCAAAGAACTATTCCAAATGGGTGGGGCCAAAGAGCACGGAAGGTCCTGTGATGAGTCATACGCTCATGAAGTGGAAAGTGATGCCGCATGTGGAAAAGGGAATTCCTACTTTCTTTATTCTGCTGGATAATCTTCGTTTTGATCAGTGGAAAGCCATCCAGCCCATCTTTGCGGAGAACTTCCGCATTTTGGAAGAGGATTCTTTCTACAGTATCCTGCCTACTGCCACACAATACGCGCGCAACGCCATTTTCAGCGGATTGCTGCCTGTCGAAATAGAAAAGAATTATCCCCAGCAATGGAAGAATGATGATGATGAGGGCGGTAAGAACCTGTTTGAGGAAGAATTCTTCCGCGGGCAGCTGAAACGTCTGAAGAGGGAGGATGTGAAATTCTCCTACACCAAGATCCTCAACAATTCTGCGGGGCAGGACCTGGTGAATAATATGCATAACCTGCTGGGGAATGATCTCAATATCATCGTGTACAATTTCGTGGACATGCTCAGCCATGCCCGAACGGAAATGGAAGTGCTGAAAGAGCTGGCGGGGGATGAGATCAGTTACCGTTCAGTGACCCGCAGCTGGTTTGAGCATTCGCCGCTGCACCAGGCATTGAAGAAGGTGGCCGACAAGAAGATCAACCTGATCCTGGCAACGGATCACGGTAGTGTACAGGTGAAAACGCCTGCCAAAGTGATCGGCGACAAGCAAACTACTACCAATCTCAGATACAAGCACGGGCGCAACCTGCATTACGAGGCCAAGGAAGTGCTGGCGTTCCGGGATCCCAAAGAGGCGGGACTGCCTGTTCCTACAGTGAATTCCTCCTATATTTTTGCGAAGGAAGATCTGTATTTATGTTATCCGAACAACTATAATCATTACGTGAACTACTACCGTAATACGTTTCAGCATGGCGGGGTGAGCCTGGAGGAGATGATCATACCTGTTATCAAAATGACCAGCAAGTAAGAATCTCTCCACTGTCTGTGGAAAACCTTATCCGGCTGCAATCGGCATCACCGAGCTATTTGGCTACCTTTGTAGTGTTCATTTTGTTGCATAACTATGAAATACACACAAACCACTTTAGATAAGCTGGAAACCTTACTGGATGAGCTGGAATACGTGGTGCGGTACGAACGTGGCACTTTCCAGAGCGGCTATTGTATCCTGGAGCAGAAGAAGGTTGTTGTATTGAATAAATTCCTTCAGATGGAAGGCCGTATCAACACTTTGATGGATATTATCCCTCAATTGAACGTGGGTATCGAATTCCTTACTCCGGAATCACGCAAAGTGTATGATGATGTAATACAACGCCGGGAAGCCGCTGATGCAGCCGCTGACGCAGACAGTAAAAGTAAATAGACGATCCCTTGAGTTATCCTGCACTTACTATAACATTTCTGGGAACGGGTACCAGCAGTGGTGTGCCCATGATTGCATGCGAGTGCCCCATCTGCACATCCCCTGACCCGAAGGACAACAGGCTTCGTTCCAGCATACTTATTCAGTCCGCAACTACTACCCTGGTGGTGGATTCAGGGCCGGATTTCCGTTACCAGATGCTTCGGGCCAAAGTGAAGCACCTGGATGCCATTTTGTTCACCCATTCTCATAAGGATCACCTGGCAGGACTGGATGATGTGCGCGCATTCAATTTTTTCTCCCATGAGCCGATGCAGATCTATGCCAGCGAATTCACGCAGGAAGCCATCGTGCGGGAATTCCCCTATGCTTTTTATGAAGCAAGGTATCCTGGTCTGCCAGAGCTGAAGCTCAATACCATCAGCAATACCATCCCTTTTATGGTGGGCGATATTCCTGTTACGCCCATCCTGGTATGGCACCTGAAGATGCCTGTACTGGGTTTCAGGTTTGGCGCCTTCACGTATATCACCGATGCCAACCGGATCGATGAGGAAGAACTGGCCAAGATCAAAGGCAGCGAAGTGCTGGTGCTGAATGCCCTTCGCAAAGAGCAGCATATCTCTCATTTCAGTCTGCCTGAAGCCATTGCCCTGAGTCAGGACCTGCAGATCCCCGAGACTTATTTCACGCATTTAAGCCACCAGATGGGCAAGCACCAGGAGGTGAGCAGGGAACTGCCACCCGGCATCAGTTTTGCCTACGACGGATTGCGCTTACAGATCCCTGGTAGCAAGGATTAACAATCTCCGGAAACTTATACTCTAACGGTTCATAGTAACCGCAGATTTGATTTTCAGTATGACTAGATTTGTTGGCCATTAAACCGGCCTGCATATGAAAGAGGACTGGAAAGAATATATCGCTTTTTCAAGGAAGGAGCGGAGAGGGGTGATTGTGCTGCTGACCTTATTGATTATAGTGATAGCAGTGCCGCCGTTTTTCCCGGAACGGGGCACTGGGGTGAATGAAGATGCAAGGCTGGCCTGGCAGGAGCGGGTGGCGGAATGGAAGAGAATGGGTAAAGAGAAACCTGGATATATTAAGGAGAAAGGGGCTTCAGGAAATGATGGAGCACGCAACAGGTTTTCTGAAGAGCAGGCTGATACTCGTTTTGAAGGGATGCGTAGCCCTATTGCTGATAACGGTAATGTGCTGTCTGTACCAGCCTCAGGTCTATTCCCCTTCGATCCCAATACCCTTACAACCAAAGGCTGGCAGCAGCTTGGGATACCGGACAAAGTGATCCGCACTATCTTACATTATATCAGTAAAGGTGGGCAGTTCAGGAAGCCTGAAGACATTGAAAAGATCTATGGGATGCGCCCTGTTGATGCAAAGCGTTTACTGCCATTTGTGAAAATTGAGGCAATTGGTACAAACCGTCCGGGATGGATAACGCGGCATCAGCCTGGAAAGCTCCGGCCGGATTCAACAAATGCTGTTGTAAATAATACCTCACTCCCCTTTCCGGCTGTACGGAAAAAACGTTATACCAACCTTGATGTAAATACTGCTGATACCGCTGCCTGGAGTGGCTTTCCGGGCATCGGTAGTAAGCTTGCCCTGCGGATCGTGAACTACCGGGAAAAACTGGGTGGTTTTCATTCCCCTGATCAGGTGGGCGAAACCTGGGCCCTGCCGGACTCTACATTCCAGAAGATAAAGCCCTGGCTGCAATGCCCCGCCCCTTCATTGCGAAAGATCCGGATCAATGAGGCAACGGTGGAAGAGCTCAAACAGCATCCTTACCTGCGCTGGAACCTGGCCAATGCGATTGTGCAGTACCGTCAGCAGCACGGAACTTTCCGGTCGGCCGCAGATTTGCAGGGCATCATACTGCTGACACCGCTTCTGATCACGAAGATTGCGCCGTATATTGAGTACTGACAACCCTCTGAATTACAAATACCCGGCAATCGGCCAATGGCAACACGCGAAAAGATTTCAGGAAAAATTCACTAACAAATGTTAGTTATTTAATGCTGATCTCCTATCTTGCACCTGCCTTTAACGATTGTTGCTAACAGATTACGTATGAATTTTCAAACAGCTGAATTAACAGAACAGGTAGCACAGACCGCCGCAGAGTTTGCCAGACACCATATCAGGCCATATGTTATGGACTGGGATGAAAGCCAGGAGTTTCCTTTGCAGACATTCAAGGAAATGGGTAAGCTCGGACTGATGGGGGTGCTGGTGCCAGAGCAGTACGGAGGAGCCGGTCTCTCTTATTATGAATATGTTGCCATTATTCAGGAGATTGCCAAAGTATGTGGTTCAGTGGGTTTGAGCCTTGCTGCTCACAATTCCCTCTGCACTGGTCATATCATGACCTTTGGAAATGAGCAACAAAAGCAAAAGTTTCTCCCCAGGCTGGCCACGGCAGAGTGGCTGGGTGCCTGGGGGCTCACTGAGCCGAATACCGGCAGTGATGCAGGAAATATGAAGACCACCGCTGTGCGTGATGGAGACAGCTGGGTGCTGAATGGCACCAAATGCTGGATCACTCACGGTATCAGCGGGGATGTGGCGGTGGTGATCGCCAGAACCGGCGAGCCGCGTACCAGTGGTAACTGTACTGCTTTTATTGTGGAGCGAGGAACACCCGGCTTCACTGGTGGCAAAAAAGAGAATAAACTCGGCATGCGCGCCAGTGAAACTGCCGAGATGATCTTCGATAACTGCCGGATCCCCGATGCCAACCGTTTGGGCGAAGTGGGAGATGGTTTCAGGCAATCGCTCAAGATCCTGGATGGTGGCCGCATCTCCATTGCAGCCCTTTCACTGGGTATTGCAAAAGGTGCCTATGAAGCTGCGCTGAAATATTCGAAGGAGCGTTATCAGTTTGATCAGCCGATCTCAAATTTCCAGGGCATCTCTTTCAAGCTGGCCGATATGGCTACAGAGATCGCTGCTGCGGAAATGCTGACATTACAGGCCTGTTCACTGAAGATCGCCGGAGAAAAAATGACCAAAGAGTCTGCCATGGCAAAGTATTATGCCAGTGAGGTGGCCGTGAAAGTAAGTAATGAGGCGGTACAGATCTTCGGCGGTTATGGATATACGAAAGATTTTCCTGCTGAAAAATATTATCGCGATAGTAAGCTCTGTACTATCGGCGAGGGCACTTCTGAGATCCAGAAACTGGTAATTGCCAGGGAAGTGCTGGGCAAATAGTTTTGTCTGTCATGTTCTATGAGCCTCCGAAATGGTTGCGGGGGCTCATTTTTTATGCATGGGCATAAAAAAGCCGGCATTTCCGCCGGCCTTCGTATCAGTTGATCAGGGCATGAAATCATCTTCCTGTTTTGGGCCATACTTGGCAAACATCTTATCTATCGCGCCGCCGAAGAGGGGCAATTTTGTTTTAGCGTAATCCTTGATCACTTCAATGGCTTTCAGTGCCTGGGCTTCTGTAAGCCCTTCTGCCATCAGCTTGTCAATGAGTTCTTTCATGATGCTTGTTTTTAAAAACAATGCCGGGTTTCCCCGGCACTGCTATATTGAATGAATTGAGTTCTGTTATGCTACTTTCAGCATGCTCATCTTGCTCTTGTCGAACTTCTTCTGTGCGTACTCAAGGGTGAGGTTGAATACGGTTTGTTTGGAAGAAGGCATTTCGAACATAGCGTCTGTAAGGATGCTTTCGCAGATGCTGCGAAGACCGCGGGCGCCGAGCTTGTATTCGATGGCTTTTTCAACCATGAAGTCCAGCACATCATTCTCAACATTGAGCTGAATGCCTTCCAGGTCGAACAGTTTTTTGTACTGTTTCATGAGGGCGTTCTTCGGCTCGGTGAGGATGGAGCGCAGTGTTTCTGCATCCAGCGGGTTGAGGTGGGTAACCACGGGCAAACGGCCGAGCAGTTCGGGGATCAGGCCGAATGATTTCAGATCTGAAGCAGTGATATACTGCAGCAGGTTCTTCTTCATGGTTTCCTGCAATTCCTTGTTCACGTTGAATCCGATGGCATTGGTGTTCACACGGCGTGCGATCACCCTGTCGATACCATCAAATGCGCCACCGCAAATGAAGAGGATATTCTGCGTATTGATCTTGATGAGTTTTTGCTCGGGGTGTTTGCGGCCTCCCTGTGGTGGCACCAGTACATCGGTACCTTCCAGCAGTTTGAGCAAGCCCTGTTGCACACCTTCACCACTTACGTCGCGGGTGATGGAAGGATTGTCTCCTTTGCGGGCTACCTTATCAATTTCATCGATATACACAATGCCTCTTTCGGCTGCGGGCACATCGTAGTTGCAAACCTGGAGCAGGCGGGTAAGGATGCTTTCCACATCTTCACCTACGTAACCGGCTTCAGTGAATACGGTAGCGTCAACGATTGCAAAGGGAACGTTGAGCAGTTTAGCGATCGTTTTAGCGAGGAGGGTTTTACCGGTACCGGTTTCTCCCACCATTACGATATTGCTCTTCTCGATATCAACATCACCGTCATTGGGTTTTTGCTGAAGCCGTTTATAATGGTTGTAAACGGCAACAGACAAGACCTTCTTAGCCTCATCCTGACCGATCACATATTCATCGAGGAATTTCTTCACTTCCATCGGCTTCTTCACATTCAGTTTGAAGGAAGAAGGCGCGGGCGCGGTTTCGCTGCGGATCATGAGCTCCTGCTCGATGATTTCCTGTGCGTGCTCCACGCAATTTTCACAAATATGTCCTTCCTGACCGGCAATGAGGATTTTCACTTCATCTCGGCTACGGCCACAAAAGGAACAATGCAGGGTTGTCTTTGCCATAATTATTCTAACTCTCCGCTTACAAAGGTATCTAAATGGCTCCCCAAATCCCAATTTAAAAGCACGGGGGCAGGTTAAAGCCCTGATTACCTTGAAACCGGGAGCCGGGGAGCTGATTATGAGAGCTTTATAATTTGTCTGTAATATGATCCACGATGCCGTAATCGATCGATTCCTTAGCATCCATCCAGTAATCGCGGTCAAAATCCTTCATGATCTGCTCGAATTTCTTGCCGGTATTTTCAGCGAGAATCCGGGCGCTCACTTCTTTCACGCGTTTGGTTTGTTTGGCCTGGATCTCCAGGTCAGCGCTCACGCCCTGGATATGACCACCGAGGCTAGGCTGGTGGATCATTACCTCACCGTGAGGATAGATGAAACGTCTGCCTTTGGCACCACCGCTCAGGAGGATGGAGCCCATACTTGCTGCGAGGCCCATACAGATGGTGCTCACAGGGCTTTTGATCAGTTTCATGGTATCGTAGATCACCATACCACTGGTAACGATACCACCGGGGCTGTTGATAAAGAACTTGATCTCCTGTCCTGGCTTGTCTGCATCCAGTAACAACAGTTTGGTAGTAACGTCTTTGGCGGATTTATCATCCACCACACCCCAGAGGTGAACGGCGCGTGCATCGAAGAAATATTTTTCCAGCTTTTTGCTGAACATCATCAGGTCAGACTTCGGCGCTTCTTCTTTCTCTTCATCCTCATCGTCCATACGATAAGGGTTCGTCAAATATTGTGAATACTTGCCCATGCTATTCAATTGATGTTTTAGTTAGATTAATCTTTCTTTTCCTTACGGGGGTTGATCAGCAGAACTTCATCTACAAGACCGTATTCTTTGGCTTCTTCAGATGTGAGCCAGTAATCGCGGTCGCTGTCCTTCTCGATAGTTTTCACAGGTTTACCGGTATGGTAAGCGATGATATCGTACAGGTTCTTCTTGATCTTGCGGATCTCGTTCACAGTGATATCGATATCGCTTGCCTGTCCGCCGATGGCTCCGCTGGGCTGGTGCATCATCACGCGGCTATGCCTGAGGGCAGTACGTTTTCCGTTGGTGCCTGCGCAGAGGAGCACGGCTGCCATGGATGCTGCCATACCAATACAGATGGTGCTTACATCGGGAGTGATGTATTGCATGGTATCATACACGCCGAGGCCGGAGTAAACGGAACCACCGGGTGAGTTGATGTACATCTGGATATCGCGATGACGGTCTGTACTTTCCAGGAACAGCATCTGGGCTGTGATGATGTTGGCCACTTCATCGTTGATGGGATAGCCGAGGAAAATGATGCGGTCCATCATTAAGCGGCTGTATACGTCCATAACAGCAATGTTCATGGGACGTTCTTCGATGATATTGGGAGTAAGGTTAGTGACCTCGTATTTTTGGTAAGCGTTCAGGGTATTGCTCGAAATGCCCCTGTGTTTCACTGCATATTTTTCAAATTCTTTTCCAAGGTTCATAACGTATTCCTATTGATTTAGTTAGCAATATAAGTCATTTGAGAAATCAAATACCGTGCTGCATCAAAAATCCGACATTTTGCCACAAAATCAAAGCTGGAACAGGGAAAAGCGGGGGAGAGGGAACAATAATTGGCAGGGAAACTGGGAGGAGGAGTGACGGATTGGGGGGAGGAAAGTTGATCCCGGGCAAGAAAAGGGGAGAAAATCAGGCCGACTAATACGGTGAGCAATAACTTTGTATTGCTTCGGGTTACGGCCTGGAGCCTAAGCAGAACGGCAATTACTTTTTTGAAGTGATTGCCGTCACTGTTTGCTTCTTACTGCGGTTCGAAGCCAACGCAGAACGGCAATTACTTTTATGAGGTAATTGCCGTCCCTGTTTCATAAAGTCTCCAATACAGAATAAACTGTTTCATCAAATACCTCCTGCCGGTAGACAATAAACAAATTCCTGGTTTTGGTAATTACCCAGACCATTTTTATACTTCTGCGGCAGGCTTTTTAAAGTCGGCAATCCATATGCTGTTAATTCTTGCGTCAGGGTTTTTATTTCCGTAAACATCCGAAAGGTATCGTTTCCTTAACTCAATCTCAGTGGAGCAGATATCAGGGAGCAATTGAATAAAATATCCCTTATCTGCAAGGATTTTTGCAGTTTTGACGTTATCCCGCCTGTCATGACCACATTTGTACATATTTTCAACTACACAGCCACCCGACCGGGATTTATATATCCTGATATAACAAGTATGAATTGTTCTGTTTACTGGCTTTATCAAATGACACAAATTTAATAGTCAGCCAGAGTAAAGAGGTGATTAAAATTACTTAAAAGACCGTGATTTTCGAATACACGTTTTCGTTATTGTATAATATCTGACTGAATCTGTCGCACAAAAAAAGAGTGCACCTTCCGGTACACTCTCTCACTATTCTAAACCATCATCTACTAATGATGATGGTGCTGATGTTTTTCCAGTTCTTTGGTGAACTCTTCAACGGATACCGGTTTCTCGGTAGCATTCACCTGGGTTTCTGCCCAGCCGAATACTTTCTCTGTCTGTACGCGATGGTAAGCGTCTTCAACAAATTTCCTGTCCTGCATCATGCGGTTCACATAATCAGTGATCCATGGTTGCTCAGGATCTCCCATGTTCATACCCATGTAGCCGAACAGTTGTTGCTTCGCGAAGTTCTGAATGTCTTCAGGTTTCACTTCCACACCATGCTCACGAACGATCTTGTCGATGATCACAGTCCATTTCAGCTGGTTTGCGAAAGTGGGGAACTCCTGGTCAGCCTGTTCAGCTGTTTTAGGTTGTTCGCCTCCTTGCTGGATCCAGCGTTTCAGGAATGTTTCAGGGAACTCGATATTTGTATGGTCCAGTAACACGTGGTAAACCTCGTGTTGCAGGTGGTTGCTGGCTTGTTTATCCCAGTAGCCCTGGATCTCTTCTTTCACAGTGTTGCGGAAACCTGCTTCATCCTTGATCTCTTTGCCGGGGAATGCTGTGTTGAAGAACTCTTCGTTCATTTCAGCTTTCTCAACCAGTCCAACTTTGGTGATCACCATTTTGAAGTACTTGTTGGCAGCTTCAGCATCATGCTTGTCGAACCCGAGGTCGCCCAGGATCCATTCTCTTTCTTTTTCGTCGAATGCAGTATTGATCTGGATAACGAGGGTATCATCTTTTTTCTTTCCGATCAGTGAAGGGCGGAAAGAAGGGCTGAAATATTTAACCAGCAGGCTATTGTCTTTCTTCACACCACCTTCTACTTCGTTACCGCTGGCATCGCTCTCAACAAAAGAAACGTTGAGCACGTTGTCGTCACCGGTAACAGCTTCAGGCTCGTTCATTTTGCCATGACGCATCTGAAGACGCTCCACTTCTTCGTTGATCATTTCTTCAGTAACGTTCACTTTGTAGCGGGTCATCTTTGCGGAACCGAGGTCAGCTACTTTGAAGTCGGGTTTCAGACCGATCTCGAAAGCGAAAGCATACTCTGCGGGATCATTCATATTGATCTGGCGGGCATCGTTCTCAGCCATCGGAAGAGGCTGGGCGAAGATCTCCAGGTTTTCTTTAGTCATGTAGTCTGTCAGTTCTTTTTCCACTGTGCGGAGCACCTCATCAGTGAAAACTGACTGACCGTGCATTTTCTTGATCATGCCGGTCGGTACCATACCCTTACGGAAACCAGGGATATTGGCGGTTTTGCTATATTGTTTCAATGCCTTATCGAATGCAGGCAGGTAGTCGTCCTTTGCTACCTTAACTGTGATCTTATCATTCAGCAGCCCTATATTCTCTCTGGTAACGGTTGCCATATTACATTTTTTAATTGGGGTGCAAAGGTAGGGAAACTAGCTTTTAAATGGGCAAATAACCCAAAAAGATGGGGCTCAGGCCTGTATTTTATAGTTTTATACACACCTGAGCCCCAAAATCCTATGTTTTTTACTCTTTGTCGTGCAGTATCAGGAGGGGGATATCTGTTTCATAGGCCATGGAAGACGTATGGCTTTTGGAGAATACCCGTTCAAAGAAATTATGCCTGTGAGCGATCATCGCCAGCATTTCAGCCGGGTGCTGCAGCAGGTATTCACTGATACCGCGGGTTACTGATGAATCCTGGATGGTAACCCAGCTCACCTGCCTGCCCAGGAAGATCTTCTCCAATGGTGTATTGGCCGGACCATCATTATCCTTTGGCTCACCTGGATTTTCCACATGCAGCAGGGAGAACCTGCTCTGGTACTGGGCAGCCAGCTCAAGCAATGGCTGGAACAGGGCCGGACCGGAAGGATCATTCAGATCGTATGCATACGTAATATGCTGAACAGGTATATAAGTTGCTTTCTCCGGGATCACCAGCACCGGGCTTTTCAGTTTCCGGATCACATTGGTAGTGGTGCTGCCAATGATCTTATCCAGTCCGCCGGCGCCTTTCATGCCCATCACCACCAGGTCTGCATTCCTTTCCTTTGCCAGGGATTTGATCTCATCGGAGGCAATGCCGATCCGGACGGACCATTCCACTTCTATTTTATAGGTGTCGTGCAGGTGATCCGCTTCTTTTTTGATATAGGCTTCATTCTCCTTCTGCATTTCATCGGCGGTTACCATTACATATGGAACTTCACTTACAGGGGTTGGTAACATATAAGCATGGAACAACATCAATTTTGCATTGAATTTTTTTGCCAGTTCGGCAGCATAGATGGCGGCATTGCGGGAAACCGGGGAGAAGTCAACAGGAACAAGGATATTCTGCATAACATGAAGTTTGTATAAAGTTACGGGCAACCGGTGGAATTAAAGCTGACGCAGGTCAATACCGGCAATACTATTTTCGGGCCGGAATAACCTATGAGACGATGTTTTTCATCCAACCCGCAAAATCGAAATAACGAAGCAGTTGTTGTTCGTATTTGTCGTGCTGCAGTTTTTCAATACCCGTCAGTTGTTTCCGGAGGGCGGCAGGAAGATGTACACGCTTGCCGGAAGCAGGCAGCAAGGGGAGAAGCTTCAGCAATAGCAATTCGGTTTGGAGTCGCGGTGCTTTGGGTTTATGAAAGAAACGCGTGTAGGAGCGTATCTCATAACTGATGTATCCTTCATCACCGGTTTTGTAATGAATGATCATATTGAGCAGGCGGGTGGCTTTGCAGATCAGCAGGTTGGCCTGCGGCTTGTGCAATTGCATCAGGGTGCCGAGCCATTTATGTGCTTTTTTCAGATCGCCACAACCATAATGGGTAAGCGCTATATAGAAATACAGCTCCCATTGTTTTTCTTCATTAACCATCGCATATGCTTCTATCACTTCTTTGCCGCTTTCAGTGATCAACTCTCTGGCTGCCATGTAATCAGCTCCTGCCGTATGGATGGCCAGGTATGCCGCCAGTATGGATTTGCGCAAAGCATATCTGAAATACTCAGGGTAAGATGGCTGTGATAACTGCTGCAGTTTGGTAATATAATAATGGATCTCATCATAGTTCTTCAGCATGCAGAGACTGGTGATGATGCCATCCAGGGCGGAGAGGTAATCCAATGGTGGGTGATCGAGCAATGCGAGATTGTCTTCAAAAAGTTTGTTCAGCTCCCTGTACGTTTTCAATGCAGAGGGGAAATCGCCGATATTGGTGAGGAAGTACGACTGGAAAAGCAGGTGCAGTTTCTGGGCAGCAAAATTATTCTTCATTTTTCCTGACACCAGGATCATTTCACTGAGCATAAGATCGTTGAGCCGCTTCCTGTCTGCGTCAGTGAGGATCTGCCCGGCGTGCAGCAGGCGGTATTTCATCAGCTCGAACAAAGAATGATGATCCTGTACATATGATACATTCTTCAGTACCTCACGCGCTTTCATCTGTGTCTGCACCAGTTGACTGTCGCTCACCCCTGCAAAGCCATTACCCGACAAATGATCCAGTTCATACCGGTAAGTGAGGTATTCTATGAAGTGCTGCTGATGCAGGCTTGCATTTTCGCGTATACGTTTCAGTTCCTTGTATCCTTCTTCCGGCAATGCCCGTTCCTGCAATACTTTCACGCGCATGATGCCCTGGAACAACTGAAAGAATCCATCCTTCTGTACGCGGCTCTGGATCAGGCAATCCGTCAATACCTGGCAGAGATAACGTGCTGTATTATCGATATTGGTTTTGGGATATAATGATTTGAATTTAGTGCTGATCTCCTCCGGCAGCGGGCTTTCTGTGCAGATGATATCGAAGAGTTCCTGGTAATCGTGTGTGCCTGACTGTTGGCGGGTGTTCAATTTGAAAAAGCGCTTTTCAGGGCCGGAGAGGGATTGTACCAGGCGGATGGCAGGCAGCAGGGACATACGATTGCAATTTCATTAAAAGTAAGGGTTTTGATCATTTTTGAATAATTAATTTGCTCTTTTTCATTAGATTATAAAAGAAACTAATCAAATTATCTATTTTCAGGATTCACAAACCGGCGTTTTTTTGGTCCGTTTTTACCCGGCAGCAAGCAATACATTTGGCATCTAACGATTCCTAAATCCAACTAACAGCTTCTGTATGAATTCAGGCAAAATAGTAGTGGTAGGCAGTTCCAATATGGATATGGTAGTGAAAACTGACCATATTCCTGTACCCGGTGAAACTGTTCTTTCCGGATCTTTCTTCATGAATGCCGGTGGCAAAGGTGCCAACCAGGCAGTAGCAGTAGCCCGGCTCGGTGGCGAAGTGGTTTTTATCTCCAAACTCGGTAATGATCTTTTTGGTAAGCAGTTCTCCCAGCTGTTCAGCAGTGAGGGGATCGATACCACGCACCTGCGTTTTGATGACGAACGCCCCTCCGGCGTGGCGCTGATCACCGTTGATAAAGATGGAGAGAACAGTATTGTGGTAGCTTCCGGCGCCAATGCATTCCTTCTTGATGAGGACATTGCCTCAGCGCTCCGTGAAATTGAAAACGCAGGCATCGTATTACTGCAACTGGAAATACCATTGCCTACTGTACAATATGTGATCTCATATGCAGCTAAGCGCAATGTGAAAGTGATCCTGAATCCGGCACCTGCGGCACCATTGCCGGCAGAGATGCTTGCCCAGATAGACATCCTTACTCCCAATAAAACAGAAGCGGCCATGATTTCCGGAATGGAAGTGACGGATATCGATTCCGCCGGCCGCGCCGCCAAAGCCATCTGTGCCATGGGGGTTAAACATGTGGTGGTGACCATGGGGCCGCTGGGCGCCGTGATCTGTGATGGCGAACAATTGAAACTGGTAAAAACAAGACAGGTTGAAACGGTAGACACAACAGCCGCAGGGGATGTGTTCAATGGTGCACTGGCTGTGGCACTTTCTGAAGGCCGTGAGCTGGAAGCAGCTGTGAGCTTCGCCTGTGAGGCTGCCGCCATTTCCGTGACCAGGCTGGGCGCGCAGTCTTCGATCCCGCATCGTAACGAACTGGTAGCTGTGCAACTTGATCTTGCCACCAGCAACCCGGTGCAATAAATCCAACTAACCCCTCAATTGCTGTCATATGTTTATCGTTACTAGTTACCCATTGGCCATCGTGTTCTGCGTGATCACCATGTTATGCTGGGGGTCATGGGCCAACACCCAGAAACTGGCTGCCGGAAAATGGCGTTATGAACTCTTCTACTGGGATTATGTGATCGGTATCTTCCTCTTCTCCCTGATTGCAGCGCTTACACTGGGAAGCACCGGAGACCAGGGGCGCGCCTTCCTGGAAGATCTGAAGCAGGCCTCGGGTGCCAATATCGGAAGTGCGCTTGTGGGCGGTATCATTTTCAACCTTGCCAATATCCTGCTGAGTTCGGCCATCGCAATCGCGGGTATGTCTGTAGCCTTTCCTGTAGGCATCGGGCTGGCGTTGGTGGTAGGTGTGATCGTGAATTTCGCGAGCCATCAGAAAGGAGATCCGCTGCTGCTCTTTGCAGGCGTAGCGCTGGTTTCACTGGCCATCATCTTCAATGCCATCGCTTATAAAAAGAAAACAGGCACTGCATCCAAAGCAGGTGCAAAAGGAATAGCGCTGAGCATCATAGCAGGCTTGCTCATGTCTTTTTTCTACAGTTTTGTAGCAGGCGCTATGGACCTCGATAATTTCATAAATCCCGAAGCAGAAAAGATGACGCCATATACGGCATCTGTTGTATTTGCTGCGGGTATCCTGCTCAGTAATTTCCTGTTCAATACTGTAATGATGCGCAAGCCGCTGCAGGGGCCGCCGATCAGTTACACGGAATACTTCAAAGGACGTCCCGCGCTCCATTCCATCGGCATCCTTGGTGGATCCATCTGGGCGCTGGGCAATCTCTTCAACCTTATCGCTGCGGGCAAGGCTGGTCCTGCCATTTCATACGGCCTCGGACAGGGCGCCACACTGGTGGCTGCAATCTGGGGAGTGATGATCTGGAAAGAATTTGCCGGAAGCTCAAAACAAGTAAAGAACCTGATCGCATCCATGTTCGTTCTCTTTATTGCGGGACTGGCACTGGTAATTGCAGCAGGACTCTGATTCAGCAAACGCTCTCTCTATAAATAAAACGACTGCCAAATGAAAAAGATAATGATCTTCCTGGTTGCAGTTCTGCTCACCGGATTCCTGCAATCCTGCGAGAAGGATGACGATCCCGTTCCGGTGCCCATTGCCCCGGTTCTCAAGAATGTGCTCTTCCCCAGTTCCAATGATGTGATGCCTGGCCGCCCGGCAACTATCAGGGGCAAAGGCTTCGATCCTTCGGACAAAGTATTTATTGAAGACGATAACGGCATCACTCCCGTTGAGCTCATCAGTGTAAGCGATGAGAACATGGTGATCATGGTGCCAAAAGAAGCAGGTGGTACTTACGTGGTTACCATCGAGCGTTCAGGAAAACAAACCACCCTGGATGGTGAACTGGTAGTGCCCTTTATAATTGTGCTGGAAGATGTGGTACTTCCTTCCGCTTCTTTCCCGCATGGCGCTACCGTGAACATTGCAGGAAAAGGTTTTGAAGCCGGTGATAAGATCCAACTTACAGCGGGTTTCTATCCCAACGGGAAAGTGATCGAAGTAACTGCCAATGCAGATGCAGCTGGTATCAGCTTTACTGTGCCTTCAAATGCATACGGCATCAACACCATGATTGTTACGCGTGGAGCAGTGCGCAAGACCATACTCGGAACTATCGGTATTCAGGTCAACCCCGGCGATGAAGTCGGCGGAGGTGTAGTGTATTACACAGACAATAGCAAACTACATGGTTTTATCGCCAATAAAACAAATACAGGTTCCCCCACTGAGCCCTATGGGCCAGCAGTAGCGCAGAACCTGGCGGCAGGTACCAGCAAAGACCTTGGAGCTGGTAAAACCAATACCAGCAAACTGGTAAGCAAAATGGTCACCTGGCGTGGCAGCTTTGCCAACTGGGCCAACAGGAAAGCGGCATTCGAGCTCTGTGATGAACTGAGTGTTACGGTGGATGGCGATACTTACACAGACTGGTTCCTCCCTTCACAACAGGAACTGGTAGAACTTTTCAAAGCCCAGAGTGTACTGGCTGCCCACGGCGCTTCACTTCCTGCCAATAACTATTGGAGCTCCACGGAAGGCGATGGCAATGCAGCAGGCTGGTCTGCCTTCTATGTCAACTTCTATGAAACAGTGAACCTGGTTTCCTGGAATGTGGACAAAGAAGGATGGCTGATCGGCGTAAGGGCTGTTCGTTCATTCTAAATCCCAATTCTCATTACTCTCAATTTTCTGTATGTATAAAAAAATATTATTCCTGGCACTTAGTCTGTTTGCCACCGTTATAGCCATGGCGCAGACAAAGATCAGCGGTCTGGTTACCGATGAAGCCAACCTGCCGATGGCCGGCGTGTCAGTATCCGTGAAGGATTCAGACCGTGGTACTGCTACCGATGCCTCCGGCCGTTACACCCTGCAGGTGAACAAGGGGGAAACACTACTTTTCTCTCACACGGGTATGGTCACCAAAACTGTAGTGGTAGGCAATGCAACAACTATCAATGTTCAACTTAATAGCGATGCCGTTAACCTCAATGATGTGGTTGTTGTGGGGTATGGCACCACCAAAAAAAGCGATCTGACAGGATCTGTGGCAACCATCAAACCGGATGGCCTGAAGAATGCCCGCGTTGGTACAGCTACCAGTGCTTTACAAGGCCTTGCAGCAGGTGTTTTTGTTACCACCGGATCTGTGAAGCCTGGTGGCGATGCCTCCGTGGTGATCCGCGGGTCAGGTTCGCTGCGTGCAGGTAACGGCCCGCTTTACATTGTGGATGGAATGCCCGTGGAAGGCGGATTGCAGGACCTTTCGCCTGCCGATATCGAATCCATTGAAGTATTGAAGGATGCAAGCTCCGCAGCTATCTATGGTTCCCGCGGTTCCAATGGCGTGATCCTGGTCACTACCCGCAAAGGTACCAGAGGCCGCGGCCGCGTAACCCTCAACGTGAACGGTGGCACACAGCGTATGCTCAACAAACAGGACATGATGAATGCCCAGCAATATTATGAACTGGCATCACGCGCTGTGCCTGGTTACAACTGGACCTCCGAAGAACTCCGCCTCCTCAGCCGCGGTGAATCCACCGACTGGCAGGATGCCATTACACAGAATGGCAGCTTCAATAACTATAACCTCGGCATCTCAGGCGGCAACGAAAAAGTGATGCATTTCCTCGGTGCCGATTTCTATGACCAGACAGGTACTATCAAGAACTCCTCTTTCCGCAAGATCACCCTGCGTTACAATATGGATGCGCAGACAACGGATTGGCTCAAGACCGGTATCCGCTTCAATGTGATAGAGTCAAAGCTCAGAAATATCAATGAAGAAGATGATTCAGGCTATGGCACCATGTTCAGCGCGCTCAGCTCCCAGCCAACAGCTCCTGTCTATTTATCCAATGGAGACTATTTCGATGGCTTCTTAAATACAAAGGCAAACCCCGTAGCCATTGTTGACCTGCTGAATAAAAGCACTGCCAAAACAAGGGCTGTTGGTTCATTCTATTTTGAATTCGAGCCTATCAAAAACCTGAAGATCCGTTCTGAGAATGGTGGCGAACTGGAATTCTTCAATGTGAATTCTTATGAGGATGGCCGCATGGGACAACATTACCCCGATGGTGGCCATGCCGTAAAATTCAATGGCAAAAAGCGTTACATGCAAACGGAGAATACAGCTACCTATATTTTCAATCTGAAAGACAAACATAAGTTCACTGTGATGGGTGGCTTTGCTGCTTCCAAATATGATTATGAAAGCACCACAGCCGACAGCAAAAATCTTTCGGCCATTCTTGGATACAATAACCTGGGCGGTGCACAGAACCATGGACCTAACGGTTCCTATGCCTCTGCGAGCACGCTCACTTCTTACTTCGGCCGTGTGAATTATAATTTCGACAGCCGGTACCTCCTTACCATTACCATGCGCCGCGATGGCTCTTCCCGTTTTGCTCCCGGAATGCAATGGGGATTCTTCCCCTCTGCTGCCCTGGCATGGCGTATTTCAGAAGAAAAATTCATGCAGGACATCCCTGCTGTCAGCGACCTGAAGCTCAGGGTCAGTGCAGGCAGACTGGGTAACCAGAATATTGGCGACTATGCGTATGCTGCCACCATCGGTCAGGGTGGTGAATGGTCTGATTACGTATTCGGCGGCAACCTGGCAACAGGCTCTGTGCAGAATACCATTTCCAACCCCAATCTTACCTGGGAAAAAGCAAACCAGTTTGATATCGGTCTGGATTTCGGATTCCTGAAGAACCGTATTGCGGGTACCATCGATGCTTATTACAAGAAGACCACCGATCTGCTGTGGCTGGTGCCGCTTCCCATCGAGTCAGGTTTTGATAATTCGCTCACCAATATCGGGCAGATCGATAACAGGGGTATAGAGTTCTCTCTGAGCACTGTGAATATCAGCACAAAGGATTTCAGCTGGACTAGCGCCGGAAATTTCTCATACAACGAGAACAAGATCGCCGAGCTCTATGATGGCAAACAGGACGTCAACAAATCATTGTTCGTGGGTCAGCCGATCAATGTGTTCTACCTCTTGAAGTCAGAAGGCATCTGGCAAAGCAAGGATGCTGCTGAAGCATCCAAATACAATGCACAACCAGGCGACCGCCGTGTGGCTGATCTGAAACCAGATGGTGTGATCAATGGAGACGACAGGCAATTTGCCGGTGTGTCCGTTCCTAAATACTATGGCAGCTTCACCAATACTTTCAAGTACAAGGGCATCGAGTTCCTGACCTTTTTCACCTATGCGGGCGGGCATATGATCAATAACTCCCTCAACCGTTACCTCAATGCTTTCAATACCTGGGGAAATATGAGCACGGATTATTATAACGGATACTGGACGCCCTCCAGGCCCAGCAACCGTTATCCCGCTCCACGTGTAGGCAGTCCCTATGCAAATGGCGATGGTACGGATGCCAATCTGCAGAAAGGGGATTATCTGCGCCTGCGCAATATCGAACTGGCCTATAATTTCTCTGCAGACAGCTTCCTGCGCAGGATCAAATCAAGCGGTATGCGTGTGTTTGCTTCCGTGCAGAATGCAGTTACATGGACGCGCTTCACTGGTTTCGATGTGGAATCAGGAGATAATACCAATCCATATCCGAATGCCAGGACCTTCATGGCTGGCCTTTCCATCAACTTCTAATGACTTGTAATATGAAAAAGATAATATTCATTGCCCTGGTTGCCCTGCTGACACAGACCGGTTGTGAGAAATTCCTTACGGAAAATCCGCGCAGCATCACAACTCCGGAAAATGCTTACAACACGCCTGAGGACTGGCAGAAAACACTGAACGCTGCTTATGGCGCCATGCAGCGGCTGTTCGTGGGCAAGTATACCATCACCCTCGGTGAGTTCGGCACAGATGAAGTGGAGCCCTACGATCTGGGCTGGGCTGCCTATTCAGAGCTCAAGATGTACACTTTCAATGCCGGCCATCCTTTCTTCCAGGATCATTACCGCGTTGCCTATGAAGGCGTGAAGCGCGCCAATGCAGTGATCGATATGCCTTCAGGCGTGGTGGATGCCAGCACGCATAACCTGATGGTGGCCCAGGCCAAATTCCTGCGCGCCATCTACTATTTCGATCTGGTGAGAATGTACGGCGGCGTTCCCCTCTGGGTGAAGTCTTCCATCGACGGCGAGATCATGAAACCACGCGCCACTGCCGATGAAGTATATACGCTCATTACACAGGACATGAAGGATGCTGAAAGCGTACTGCCGCCAACATGGAGTAATGCTGGTGATAAAGGCCGGGCCACAAGCCATGCGGCATCAGCCTTCCTGGCACGCATTTACCTTCAATGGGGTAAGCCTGCAGAGGCGCTGCCTTATTGTAATAAGCTCAGTGGAAAATTCCATCTGTACGACAACTACAAAGACATATTCAATCCAAAGAACAAGAATGCAGAATATGAGAACATCTTTGAAGTTCAGTTCCGTCATTCCGGTTCATGGGGGCTGGAAGGCAGCATCCAACACAGTTACTGGGGGCCACGTGGTGTAGGCGGCCCAACCAATTTCGGTGGCTGGGGCGGCTTCGGAGCAACACAATATGTATATGACAGCTATGAGAACAGCGACAGGCGCAAATCGGCATTCTTCCTCACAACATTCAACGGCGTAACGCAATCACCTCCCTGCAACAATAAATTCTGGGATGCAGAGAATGGGAATGTGATTGAAGACGATAACCTCAATTTCATTCTCATCCGTTATGCTGATGTGCTGTTGATGAAAGCAGAAGCACTCAATGCTATCAAGGATAATACCAATGCCAAATACGATGCACTGAATGAAGTGCGCCGCCGCGCAAATATCGCTGAGATCACTGCTGCCAACAATCTTACCGAAGAGCAGTTTGCAGAAGTGGTACTGCAGGAAAGGCTGCATGAGCTTTGCTTTGAGCACCTGCGTAGATTCGATCTCATTCGCTTTGGGAAGCTGAAGCAATATCTGAAAGACAGAATGGGCATCACTATCCAGGACTATCATACGTTGTATCCGCTGCCACAGGCCGCGCTGGATGCCAATACCGCTATCCCGGAAAACAATCCTGGTTACTAATCTTCAAATCACAGAGCAATGACAATTTTTAAAAATAAAAAAGGACTGGTCTTTGGCGCACTATCGCTGCTGGCCATATCCTGCAAGAAACTGGGACCTGAGAAATTCGATCAGGCCGATATTCAACCATCCGTTGAAGTGGCCAATGGTATGGTCACCGTTCGTCCTGCCGAATACAACGGCGCCATCCGTAACCCCATGAAAGGTTTCCGTGAGTTCATCGGGCCCGGAATCGATCCAAAACGTGCTGAATATCCTTACCCATATGGTACACTCGTAAAAGAGTACATGCAATGGAATATGCTGGAAGATAATGCAGGCGATGGAGTGGACAAGATCATCGCGTACAGCAATCATCGTTGGGCAGGTGTGGAAGACGATAATATAAAAGTGATCCCACGCATTTACATTGTATGGATGGAGCCCTGGCACGGTGGTGTGGCCAAAGGCGTTTATACCAATCACCCGGATGACCTGAACGGCTGGCACTGGCCTTCCGATCTTCCCGGACAAACAAGACCCACCGATCCAACGCAACCCATCACCGGTGGATATTTCCATCCTACTTTCCAGGACCGTGTGAAAGCGCTGGTGGCAAAGGCCGGAGAAGCCTGGGATAATGATCCGCGCGTGGCCTATGTTGAAATGGGTATCATCGGAGAATGGGGCGAGCAGCATGATCCTAACATCAGTACCTACTGGTTACCTCACGATGAACCAGCCCATGTTGCCAACCGTACCTGGATACCAGGCATGGAAAAAACGTTGGGCGATGCCTTCACTTCCGCCTTCAAAAACAAGAAGGTGATGGTGCGGTATGCATACGAATTCAAAGACTACGATTTCGGGATCTACTGGGACAGCTGGAGCCAACCCGAAGAGCAGGTGCGTGGTTATGATGAAATGAAGAAACTGGGCAACCGCTGGAAAACACAGCCCATCGGTGGCGAGATCACCTGGAACTGGGGCGGGCTTTCAAAATTCAACTCCTTTGAAGCGGTGGTGGCAGACGGGCCTACACGCGCTACCGTTATCGAACAGATCCGAAACCTGCACAATAACCATCTTGGAGGCATCACCTGGGCAGACTTCAACAACAGCCAGTTCAAAGCAAATGCTGAAGAACTGCAGCGCGCGATGGGATACAATTTTGTGATCTCCGATTTCACCTATCCCACAAAGATCGAAAAGAACAAACCTTTCAAAGTTGGCTTCAAAGTGGTGAACAACGGATCATCACCATTCTACTACAACTGGCCTGTTGAGATCTCATTGCTCAACAAACGCACTAAAAAGAAAGTATGGGGTAAGGTGCTGGAAAACGTGAACATCTCAGAGTGGATGCCTGGCGACAATTGGGACAAAGCTTCCAACAGGTACACCATCGCCCCAGAAGTATACAGTATCGAAAAAGAGATCAGTCTTGATGTGGACCTGTCTGAGCAGGAATATGTGATTGCCATCTCTGTGCTGGACCCTGCGGGCAATATGCCTTCCCTGCGTTTTGCAGTACAGAACTATTTCATTGGTGGCCGTCACCCGATGGGTTATATAGGCATCAACAAGGAACTGGAAAACTATGAGATCCCATCCATGGATTTCCGCGACATGAAAGACGAACGTACCCTGAAATATCAAAAGCAATAAGTACTGATGCGATTATTGAAATTCACAGCGGGGCTTGGTTTGGTGGCGTTTCTGCAGACTGCGGAAGCACAAACCAATAATGCAAGCCTGGAGAACGGCATGGTGAAGGTGCAGCTCAGCGAGTACCAGCCTGCTTTCCGTAACCCCATGAAAGGATTCCGCGAATTTTTTCAGCCGGGGGTTGACAAGATACGCGCAGCATATCCCTGGCCCTATGGCAGCATGATCAAGGAATACATGCAGTGGAACATGATTGAGGATGATGCGGAAGATGGAGTGGACAAGATCATTGCATACAGCAATCATCGCTGGAAGGGAGTTGAAGCGCACAATACGAAAATAATTCCGAGGGTCTACCTGGTTTGGGTAGAGCCCTGGCATGGCGGTCGCCCCAAGGATCTGAATAATCCGGACGATCTTACTGGCACTCACTGGCCAAAGGGGATACCCGAAGAAAACGGACCATATAAGCAGGTCGAGGGATCCTGGGGCGCCCGCGTTGACTCAGCAGATAAACACAAGCCCATCACCGGCGGCTATTTTGATCCCGCGTTTCCTGCGAGGGTGAAAAAGCTGGTGGAAAAGATCGGCAAGGCCTGGGACAATGATCCACGTGTGGCCTATGTGGAGATGGGCATCATTGGTGAATGGGGGGAACAGCATGACCCTGACCTGTCCACCTACTGGCCTCCGCATGACGAGCCCGACCATGTTGTGAACCGCACCTGGATACCAGGCATGGAAAAGGTGCTGGGCGATGCTTTCTCCAAGGCGTTCAGGAACAAAAAAGTAATGGTCCGCTATGCCTATGAATTCAAGGACTACCAATTCGGTATTTACTGGGATAGCTGGAGCCAGCCGGAGGAAGAAGTGAGGGGGTATGGTGAAATGCGCAAGCTGAAAGACCGCTGGAAGACCCAGCCCATCGGCGGAGAGATCACCTGGAACTGGGGCTCCCTGGCTAAATTCAAAAGTTTCGAAGAAGTGGTGAAGGACCCGGAGTACTTCAAACTGACGTTGAAGCAGATCCGGAATCTCCACTGCAATCACCTCGGTGGTATCACCTGGGCAAATTTTGAAGACAGGGATTTCCTGAAAGCCGCTGATGCTTTGCAGAAGGCCATGGGATATCGCTATGTGCTTGATCAGGCGGTGTATTCTCCCAGGGTAGACAATGGGAAAGCAATCTCTGTAAAGTTCAGTCTTACCAATACCGGGTCTTCTCCGTTTTACTATGACTGGCCCGTGCAGCTCAGTCTGCTGGATCCACGTACCTTTCAGCCGGTCTGGAGCAGTACCCTGAAAAAAGTGAATATCAGTCAGTGGATGCCCGGTGATGAATGGGACGAGGCGAAACAGCAGTACAGCATTGCTGCGCCTGTGTATACCATTGATCAGCAGGTGAAACTGAGCGGCGTTTCAAAAGGAAAGTATATCCTTGCACTGAGTATCATCGATCCGGCAGGTAACAGGCCTTCCATCCGTTTTGCCAATACCAGTTATATCAAAGGTGGATATACTGCCCTGGGGTATATTGGTGTGGGGACTGATCTGGCAGCATATGCATTGCCTGAATCCGGATTCAGTAACCTGAAGGAAGATGCAAGTTTATATTATTGTAAATAAGAAAGTATAGTCATGAAAATATTATCCGGTCTGTTCTTCATCGCCATACTGGCATTCAGTTGCAAGACGGTGGCCCGGCAGCAGAAAGCTGCCGCCCCGGTTTCCGTGATCTTCGATACGGATATAGGCAATGATATAGATGATGTGCTGGCCCTGCAGATGCTGTTCAATTATGAAAAGCAACAGAAGGTAAAACTGCTGGGCATCACTATCAGTAAGTCCAACCCCCGCGTGATCGATTATGTGGATGCCTACTGCAGACTCAATGGTTATAACGATATTCCCCTGGGATATGCCTACAATGGCGTGAACCCTGAACCGCACGTATATGTACCCGTTACGCTGGATACCACCATCAATGGAAAGAAGCTGCTCTTTCCCAAACGTAGTATTGCCGATAGTTTACCGGAAGGGTACAAACTGCTCCGCAGGTTGCTGAGTAAGGCAGCGGATCAGTCGGTAATATTGATTGTGGTGGGGCCCGAAACCAATATCGCCAGGTTGCTCAGGTCCGGTGCTGATGAATACAGCCAGCTCAGTGGAGTGGAACTGATGAAGAAAAAAGTGAAACTGGTATCTGTGATGGGAGGCATGTACACTAATGAATTCGATTTCCCCGAATGGAATATTGTGCAGGACCTGGATGCGAGTAAGATCACATTTTCGGAATGCCCGGTGCCGCTGGTGGCCAGTGGTTTCGAGATCGGGGATAAGTATCGTTATCCTGCAAGCAGTATCCTGAATGATTTCAATGGAGGGGTAAGTAATCCGCTGGTGATGTCGTACATCGTGTACCAGAAAATGCCATATGACCGCCAGACCTGGGATCTGACCTCTGTTTTGTATGCCATCGAACCTGAGAAAAATCATTTCGACCTTTCTCCTGCAGGCCGCATCACTATTGCCGCGGATGGGAAATCAGTGTTCAGTGCGGGGAATGGAAATCAGCGTTATCTCATCTATAAAAATAATAAGGATGCAGTACTGAACAGGCTGGTGCAACTGGTGACAGGGAAATGATTATTCCTGATCGTTCAACTGCTTCAGCACTTTTCGCATATCTATCCCTTTGCCGAGTACCGGCTTGAAGATATCGCCTTCGCTCCTGATCCGGGCGAGGGCGTTTTTTATATTCCAGTCTGTGATCTTCAGTCCGGGTTTCACTTCTTCCCAGAACAAAGGCATCGATACCGGTGCTCCCGGTTTGGGCCGGAGGCTGTACGGCGCGGCCAGTGTGGCTTTGGGTCTGTTCTGTAAATAATCGATATACATTTTTCCTCTCCTGTTCTTTGTGAGCCTTTCAATGCTGGTGAAATCAGGCAGGGCCTCGTGTACGCGGGTGGCGATCAGTTTGCCGAATAGCTGGCATTCATCATACGTGTATTTCTGATTGAGGGGTATATAGATATGGATCCCGGTGGAGCCGGAGGTCTTGGGATAACCGGGCACTTTTAATTGGTCGAGTACCTCTTTGGTGGTAAGCGCTGCTTTGATGACCTGTTCAAATGTTTGTTTCGGGCTGGGGTCCAGATCTATCATGCACCAGTCTGGGTTATCAGGCTTCTGAACGGTGCTGTTCCAGGGATTCATTTCAATGGCGCCCATATTTGCCATGAACAGCAGTGCCCGCTCATCTTCAGGCACCAGGTAATTCTTGTGCTCTCCCTCGCTGGTGGTGTAAGGAAAGAGTTGCATCCATTCAGATGCCTGGGCAGTAAGGTCTTTCTGGTAAAAGCTTTTGCCATTGATGCCGTTGGGGAAGCGATTGAGGGATTGCGGCCTGTGCTTCAGGTAGGGCATTATATAGGGAGCAACCTGATAATAATAGTTCAGCATATCCCCTTTTGTATATCCTTCCTTTGGCCAGTATACCTTCTGAACATTATTGAAGGAGAAACTGGTGCCCAGGATATTTCTGACCTGTGTGGCGTCAGTAGGATTGAGTAAAGATTTCCGGTTTCCGGAGTTGATGGCTTTCTTAGGGGGTGTTTTTTTCTGCTTCATCACATTTTCCGGTTTGAATGCTTTTTCTGCAACGGCTTCCTTTGCTTTTTTGTCGGGCCGCAAGCCTTTGAAAGAGGGGTGCCGGAGCACTCCGCCCGGGGCAACGGTCTGATAGCTTACCTCCGCTACCAGTTCGGGTTTTAGCCAGGTGACACTTGCTTTAGGCGGATTGGGTCTGAAGCGGCTGGGTTTGTTGTATTCAGGTACTTCCGGAAAGGGGCATGTTTTTGTGCGGAGTGGCTTGAAGGCCTTCATCAGTTCCGTTTGCTGCTGGTTGGTGAATCCGGTGCCTACAGGCCCGATGTATACCAGCTGCCTGTTTTCGTATATGCCTAGAAGTAATGAACTGAACAGTTTGCTGGT
This sequence comes from Pseudobacter sp., assembly GCF_051955275.1. Taxonomy (NCBI): domain Bacteria; kingdom Pseudomonadati; phylum Bacteroidota; class Chitinophagia; order Chitinophagales; family Chitinophagaceae; genus Pseudobacter; species Pseudobacter sp. Next base: position 46,488 of record NZ_JBQCGW010000235.1, read on the forward strand.
CCCTTCATTCCTGGTATATCCGGCAATTACTGCCTCCTGGGTCCTTTCCGTTTTGATCTTCAGCCAGTTTTTTGTTCGTTTACCGGGTTCGTAAATACTGTCTTTCTTCTTTGCCATAATACCTTCCAGTCCCAGTTTCTGCGCCTGTTTGAAGAAAGTGGTGCCGGTGGTGTCAAAGCTGGCGGAGAATTGTATCCATTCATTATCCGGCGGGATCAGTTTTTTAAGTAAACTGGTTCTTTCGGAGAGTGGCAGTCCGGTCAGATCAAAGCCTTCCAGCCAGAGCAGGTCGAATAAATAATAGCGTAGTTGCCCATCTGCTTCGCTCCGCCACTCCTGCAGGGCTGCAAAATCAGCCCTTCCTTTTTTATTCACTACAATGATCTCTCCATCGATGACGGCGCTGATAGTCCAGGCTTCCAGCGCTTCATTGATGGGGTAATAGTTTTGTTTAAAGGACTTGCTGTTGCGTGAAACAATGTCCACGGATCCTTTATTCAGGTAGCTGATGGCACGGTAGCCGTCCCATTTGATCTCATATTGCCATGCAGCATCATCAAATGCTTTGGAGGCAAGAGAGGCCAGCATAGGCTGGATGTTTTTTGGGAAGGCTTGTTTTTTACGGACAGACAGGTTGCTGACCAGGTCCTGGATGGAATAGCTCAAAGGTGCCGCATCTTGTTGCGGCCGGGTGCTGCGAATGGCAGTGGCCGGTTTTCCGGATTTTGTTTTGGACATGGCATTGATTAATCTTCTGAATCAGGGTCGGTGTTCTTGCCCGACTGATTTTTCGAACTACTGTAATCCTGGTCAGAAACAGGACCCGGATCGTTCTTTTCATTTTCCTTTTTCTGTTGTTCAGGCGGGGAAGATTGTGTTTGTTTGTCTTGCTGCTGTTTGTCAGAGGATAAATTTTCTGGCTTGTCTGGATATTTGTTCATGGTTGATCGGATTTTGTTTCATTGATATTAAACACAAAACCCGCACCAGCATTGGATTTCCTGTCACGCGTGGCTGTGGAACATAAAGGCGTGGAAAATAATACGCAGTTTTGTTTGTCCCGGATTTGCCCGCCCTTAATAAATGGAGCCGGATAACTGATAAATGCGGTTAAGTCCTATCTTAGCAATCTAAATATGTCCATATGGGTGCACTGGCTTTACAAAAGGATATAATGCTTGCTGAAGATGATAGCGATGATGTTGAGATTTTCGACCTGGGAATGAAGGGGCTGCAGGTGCCCTATCTGCTCAGGCATGCGGAAAATGGCGATGTGCTGTTTATTATGCTGAAGGATAAGATCCCTTATATACTTTTCCTGGATATACATATGCCTTGTAAGGACGGAATATCCTGTATTACAGAGATCCGTAAGAACAGGGATTATGATAAGATGCCCGTGATCATGTATACTTCCGAAATTTCCAAACGGATCATGGAAGAGGCGTACCGTAGCGGCGCGAACCTGTACCTGGCCAAAACCAATACAATTGCTGAACTTACCGATAAACTGAGGAAGATATTTTCCATCGATTGGGAAAATTATCTGCATTTTCCTCCGCACAGCCAGTTTTTAGTGGATTGATAGGGCTGGATTGCCTATTTTGCTCCGGCAAAACTTCATGTATGAAAATAATGAGAAAACTATTGCTGGCTGCGATACTGTTCTACATTCCCTTGCATTCTATGGCATGGGGCGTACTGGGGCACAGGATCGTGGCAGAGATCGCCGATTCCTATCTTACCAATAAAGCACGCAGACAGATCCAGCGTATACTGGGGAGTGAGTCCATGGCCATGTGCAGTAACTGGGCTGATTTCATCAAGTCTGATTCCAACTACAATTACCTTAGCAACTGGCATTATATCAACCTGCGGGAGGGCCTGGCCGAAGCGGACATCGAAGCGCATCTGAAGCAGGATACCTCCGTTAACGCTTATACGAAAATGAACTGGCTGGTGCAGGAGCTTGGGAACAAAGCACTGCCTGCTGATCAGCAACTACTCTATCTGCGTTTACTGATCCATATTGTTGGTGATCTTCACCAGCCCATGCATGTAGGAAGGCTGGAAGACCTGGGTGGCAACCGTATTCGCCTGAGCTGGTTCAACAGTTCCACCAACCTGCATGCGGTATGGGATGAGAAGCTGGTAGAATTTCAGCAACTCAGCTACACGGAGTATGTATCGGCTATCAATCATACTACCAAAGCCCAACGTAAAGCCTGGCAGGCAGAGCCACCCAGCAGTTGGGTCATCAACTCTTACAATATTGCGCAAAAACTGTATGCCGGGGTTACTCCGGATCAGAAACTGAGCTACCGCTATAATTTCGATCATGTGCAAATACTGAACGATCAGTTACTGAAAGGTGGCGTTCATCTCGCCGGCCTCCTGAACAATATTTTCGGTTAATCATATACGCTATAATATTTATTTCGCTGTGCCCGGTCACTCGCGTCCCCGAGTATCGGTAAAATACCCTTTGCATGGTATTGCTTCATGTTTGATTCCTTTGTTATTTCGCAAATACTCTGATATCATCCCGGGCTATCCTTCCTGATGAATATTTGATCACTCCTGTTCATGGGATGAAAATCAGTTGTACATGCTTAAAAAAATTACTGGTAAGTCCGCCTGTTGGTGGATGGGGCCGTTATTCTTTTTCTTCTCCGGAGCAGCCCAGGTGAGGCCAAAGCCTGTAACTGTTCCGTTCAGTGCCGGACCGGCAATACCTTTACCGCCTTATGCGCCTTCAATGTTAACGAACATAATTCGTAGCAGTGAAGTGATGGTGCCGGAGCGCGATGCTACCGGATTGCAGAAGCGGCCTGCGCGTGATGTGCGTCGGACCATCAGTTATTTCGATGGGCTGGGCCGGCCATTGCAGACATTGGAAATACAGGAAGGACAGGCATTGGTCACGCCATTTTTACATGATCAGTACGGAAGAATGGCAAGAAAATATATGCCGTTCCTGGTTACCGGTAACGAAGGCCGGCTTGTGCAGGATCCTTTTCCTAAACAGGCAGATTTCTGCCGGCAACAGTATCCGGATGATGCCTGGTTTTTTCATCAGACAAAATTTGAGGCATCTCCGGGTTCGCAGGTAACAGGGGAGTTACCACCCGGCAATCACTGGGTGGGCACCGGACATGGAATAGTTTTCAATCGTACTGTGAATTCTGTTTCGGACAGCGTGCGGATCTGGACCGTAAAGAATGTACCGGATGGATTTGGTAATTATTTAAGTACGGGCTGGTATGCGGCCGGTACATTGTATAAAACCATTGTATCGGATGAAGATGGAAGGCGGGTCATTGAATTTACAGACAAGCGTGGCAAGCTGGTATTGAAGAAAGTACAGCTGTCTGATAGATGCGGAGCAGGTTATGCCGGATGGATCTGTACTTATTTTATGTATGATCATGTCAACAGGCTTCGCTGTGTGTTGCAGCCGGAAGGCGTGTTAGCGGTGATGAAGCAGCAATGGATACTAAATAACCCTGTGATTCTTGCAGAACAATGCTTCAGGTATGAATATGATCCACGCGGCCACCTCATCAGGAAACAAATCCCGGGAGGTGGAGAATCAAGGATGGTATATGATGCCGGAGGAAGAATGGTATTGCAGCAAGATGCCAATATGAAAGGGCAGTGGTTATATTATGCTTATGATCAGCGGAACCGGTTGATTGCATCCGGTCTGCTGATCAATACGCAATCGAGGGAGGTACATGCGGCACTGGCAGCAGCAACAGACCAATATCCTGACTTGCGCGGCCAGGCCTTTGAAGAGTTGCAGAAATTCCATTATGATGATTATGATATGCTGCCTTCAGGATTCATAACAGCAATGAGCGGGGAAGATGAAATATTCCTGAATACCAAATCAGCCAATGAGCACGCGGAACCACGTTCACAGTCACTGTTGATATACAAACTTCTAGCCTGGTCCTCTGCAAAAGTGATTGGAACAAATATCTGGATAACCAAAGTGAATTATTATGATGATAAGGGACGGCTGCTGCAGGAGCAGACAAGAAATATTTCAGGCAGCATCAGTACCAGATCTTTTCAGTATAATTTTACCGGACAGGTATTGCGGGCAGTAGAGCGTATCCGGTTGCTGCAACAGTCTTTCCTTCTTTATACTGTCAATAGTTATGATGCATCGCGGCGACTGGTGCGTATCGATAAAGGATATAATTCGCCCGATTCGCTTCGCCTGATCGCAAAATATGAATATGATGAAACAGGAAGAATAAAAACGAAGTTGCTGGGGACGGCCTTTTCTGGTTCCGGCCCATTGGAAACGCTGCGATGGCAATATCATATCCGCGGTTGGGTATCCGGTATGAACAAGGATTATTCTACCGGCGGCCATAGTGAAAACAACTGGTTTGGTTATTCCCTGGAATATGGAAAATTTAAAAATGGAAATATATCGGACTGGCGATGGAAGAGCACAGGGGATGATCAGTTGAGAAATTACGAATTGGATTATGATGCTGCAAACCGCCTGCTGGCGGCAGCCGGAGGTAATGGAAACAATACGCCTGCAATGGATTTCAGTTCCGGTGGCCTTCAATATGATCAGAATGGAAATATGCTGTCTCTGTCCCAAAGGGCATGGACCGTGGCTGGAAACAAGACCATCGATTCGCTTTCTTATATTTATCAACCTGGCACCAATCGTGTACAATCAATCAGAGATGCAAATAAAGATACCAGTTGCAAATTGGGAGATCTACACCCTTTGTCTTCACTGCATTCACAATATAGTTATGATGCCAGTGGAAACATGATAGCTGATCTCAACAAAGGCATAGGCAGGATCAGTTACAATCATTTGAAATTACCGGAAAAGGTGGAATTACCCGGTAAAGGAAATATTCAATACAGCTGGTCTGCCAACGGAGAGAAACTGAAGAAGATAGTAACAGATAGCATACGCCGGTTGGTGCACACGACAGTTTATCCCGGTTCCGCGGTCTTTACATCTACGCGTTATTTTGAGCCTTCACAAAAAGACCAGGAAGATAAACTGCAATACATTTTACATGAAGAAGGCCGGACGCGGTTTATTGCAGACAAAGCACAACTTGATTTTTTTGTAAAGGACCATTTGTCCAACCTGAGAATGATACTGACGGAGCAACAGCAGACCGACAGATACCCTCCTGCCAGCATGGAGCTATCACAGGCTGCTATCGAACAGAATCTGTATCAGAAAATACCGGAAACCAGGGTGCTGAAACCAGCCGGATATCCATCAGAAAACAATACTGTGGCCAATCAATATGTCTGCCGGTTGAGAGGAGGCGAAAATCAGCAAGGCCCGGGTATGATAATTAAAGTAATGGCGGGCGATAAATTCCATCTGCAGGTGAAAAGTTGGTACAGGGTAACAGGGCAATTGCCTTATTCTCCCGGGAATAATTTATCAGCAATCATTTCCATGCTGGTTACTGCGCTACCTCCGGTAGCAGATGGAAAGCTGGCTTCAGCGGCCTTCCTGACAAATTCTATTACACCTGCGCTTGGCGCTTTCGTGATGCAACGGAACAATTCCACTCCACTCACAAAGCCCGGAGCATTTCTCAACTTCCTGCTGCTGGATGAATATTTCCAGCCAGTGATTACCAATGACGGCAACAATACCGGCTTTGCCACTGTTGGTGCAGACAATGAACTCTATACCATTCTGGTCAGCAATCGTAATATCACAAAAAATGGCTATCTCTTTGTTTTCCTCAGTAACGAAACTGCCGGTACGGATGTGTATTTTGATGACCTGCAACTTACTCATATACGTGGGCCGCTCCTGGAGGAAAATCATTATTACCCGTTTGGCATGCGGATACAGGCTCTGAGTACAAAGGCTGCCGGTGCTCCGGTCAATAATATACTCCATGCAGGCCGCGAAGCGCAGCAGGAATTGATTGATAAGGGTGATGAGCCTGCCTGGTATGATTTCGGGGCTCGTATGTACGACGTACAAACAGGGCGGTGGTTATCAGTTGATGCCGGTGCTGAAAACTGGTATGGTTTATCTCCCTATGCTTACACGGGTAACAACCCGGTGAATGCAAAAGAGGTGGATGGGAATCTTTTCATCTTTGCCAGTGGATTTATGCTGAACCATTGGATGAAAGGAAGCAGTCCGGTAATGCAGGTGCAGCAGCGTGAGTGGGTTGACAGAGGAGCTTATGCAAGCCAATCCTTAACCGTTACTAACCCGGATCAGTATGCGCCGGACAGGGATTATTTCCGGGCTTTGCCGCGTAACAACGGGCAGCCGTTCTCTTACTGGGAGGAAGTAGATAACGCCTACCGTACGGTTTTCAACGATAACAATGCCTGGTATATCAATGGAAGTTTTACGCCTGGTTCCGAGGCGCCGGATCGTTTTGCCGAGGGGCTGACTGCCGGCCGGCTACTGATTGAAAGGCTGGATGCAGGCAGTATCAGTCTTGGTGCAGAAGAACGGATCAGGATCGTGGGCCATAGCCAGGGCGCAGCTTATGCGGCCGGTATTGCCACGGAACTGGCTAAACATTCAAAGTATGGAAGCCTGATCGATTTTGTGGATTATCTGTCCCCGCATCAGCCCGGTGATTTTGCACATCCAGCCAATATACCTGGCAGGCAGTTCTCAACGGTGAACGACCAGGTCTCTTCCGGTTATGGAAATATGGGAAGCCTGCTGAATACATTCAATGGCGGTTCTTCCCTGCAAAAGATCGAAGGTGTTGAAGATGGCAGGATCAGATACTACAGGGGAGGAGGCAGGGGTGGCCATTATGTTGGTACCTGGGTAGAGGATCTGCTACGTTACTGGCAGAGTATGGGAATTCCTGTGCATTACCAATAAAAAACGCTCCGGCAGGCGGAGCGTTTTTTCTGATCAGCTTCGGATCATTATAATTTCATTTTCTGTGCCAGTGGCTTGGGAACTGCATTCTTATGCACCATCAGCGCAGTTGATTTATACTGAACATAGTTCCTGGTTACATAGAGGAATCCTTTGTAATCATTGGACACACCCCATGAGTTCTTCACCATATAGTACTCTTTACCGTTCTGGTCTTTAGAGATACCTACGATCTGCATACCGTGATCGTCCTGCGTTTCGTAGTTATCGAAAGCTTTCTGGCGGTTCTCGGCGGTAATGGCCATTTCTTTTTTTGGACCGTTGAAGAGATCAGCCTGGTCAGCGGGGCTCATTTTTTCAAATGGCACTTCGGGTACAAAGGCTACGCCGTTCTTCCAGCTGAAATATTTCTCGCTCACATCTGTGGCCCAGCCAACAGTGTATCCTGCTTTCAGGGCATTGTCGATGATATCTGTGAGGTCGGTTGGCGTTACGTTGTACACATAACCAAAGCTCCAGTTATCAGGAACAGGCAGGAAGGTTTGTGTGTAGTAAGGAGCGGTAGTGAGAGAAGAGATCTCGATATAATCATTGGCATTCAATCCGATCACTTCTTTGGCGAAGGTTTGCGGAGTGTATGTTTTGCCTTTATAGTTGAAAGACTCAGGAACTTTTCCGAGATAGGTATCCAGAACGGCTGTGAATGCGGGCAACCAGTTTGGCGTGAGCTGTCCGTTGCTGTTCTTGATAATGCCATCGAGCATACCTTTCAGCACATCCTGCATTTCAGCGAATTTGTTTTTGTCTGTACCGTAGTTCAGGCCTGTGTAAACTTCCTGTGGCAGGGCGCCGTAGGTAGCATACATATTGGTAACGTCGTGCAGTGCACCACCATCGCCCCAGCTAACGGCGCCGTGCATGCGAACATAATTCTTTGCTTTTTCGATATACACGCAGCGGGCGGTGTAGATCTCGGCAATGTCAACAGGTTGACGGCCGTTGCGGATCATTTCAGATTCCAGGAAGGAGTTGCCGGAATAGCTCCAGCAGGTGCCGCTGCTTCCCTGGTTCTTAACATCCGTACAGTTGATGCTGATCACGGGTGTAAATACAAATTTTTCTTTGGCTTTTGCGCTGGCGTTCGCATTGAGTGAGTTCACCAGGTTGTCCTGGGCGTAGGAGGCAATCGCAGCAAAGCCTGTGAGAGCAATGAGAGAGGCTTTCTTAAAGTTCATGTATTTTCATTTTGAGGGGCCAAAGATAGGGGCATTCAAAAGAACAGGCATTACCGTACCTGTATCTTTTTCCGGATTTTAATCCGGCCTTCATGAAAAGTATCAGTGCTGCGTATGTTTTACGGGAAGGGCTATGATAAAGGAGGAGCCGCTGCCTTCTTCACCCTTTGCTTTGATGGAACCTCCATGGCGTTCCACTATCTTTTTGCAGAGGGCCAGTCCAAGGCCGGTGCCTTCATATTTGTCTTTGGCATTGAGGCGGGTGAATGTATGGAAGATCCTTTCAGCATGTTCCTGAGAGAAACCGATGCCGTTATCGGATAACGTGATCTCTGTAAACGGCTTTTTGTTCTCCAGAACTTGCCGGCTGCTGATGGAGATCACGGGAGATACATCTTTGCGTGCGAATTTAAGCGAGTTGTTGATGAGATTATAGAAGAGCTGGTAGATCAGTACTGGCGCTCCTTCAAATGAAGGTGGCTGATCATATTTTACCGTTGCTCCTTTTTGTTGTATCAATACTTCAAGGTCTGATTCAATATTGCTGAGGATATCGGAGAGGTTCACATTGCTGAAATCCTGCTCCAGGTTATTGACAGTTGAATAATTAAGCACACCTTCGATCATATTGTTCATCCTGTCTGTGGCGCTGTAAATCTTTTTGAGATAGAGTGATGCCGTATCCGAAAGTTCACCACCGAATTCTTTTTCCAGCCGGCTGGCAAAGATCTTCACTTTACGAACGGGCTCTTTCAGATCGTGGGAGGCCACGTGTGCAAATTGCTGCAGGTCGTCATTGGAGCGCTGTAATTCTCGGGTTCTGTCGGTCACCAGTTGTTCCAGGCTTTCTTCCACCGCCTTCCTGCTTTCGATATTGGTGAGGGCACCCACCCATTTGCGGATAATGCCGGTGTCATCCTTGATAGGATTGCCTACCACGTAGAACCAGCTATAGGCTCCGTCTTTGGCGCGTAATGGAAATTCTGCGATCACAGAGTTACCGGAGTGCAGGGCATCCTGCCATTTCCTGAATACTTCGGTAACATACTGCGGGTGAATATAATTCGTCCAGCCATCTCCTGCGGAGTCAGATGTGGAGCTGCCGGTGTATTCGATCCATTTCTGATTGAAGAAATCGCAATAACCATCGGGACTGGAGGTCCAGATCAGTTGAGGCAAGGATTGCGTGAGTGTGCGGAACTGGTCTTCACTTTGTTTGAGTGCATCTTCCGCCAGTTTCAGGTCGGAAATATCACGCGTGGTGCCTGCCACGGCGCGCACATCGCCTTTTTCATCGAGAACGGGCGCGAAGATGTAGTCGTACATCCTTTTGCCGAGAGTGGCATGTGGAAAGGATACTTCTCCCCTGATGAGTTTTTTTGTGGCCACCACCTGGTCGATCTCCCTTTCATGCATTTCCGCATGCCAGGGCTCATAACCCAGCTCCAGTAAACTGCACCCATAATACTGGTCTTCTGTTTTGCCCCACATGGTGAGCAGGGCCTTATTGGCATAGATGAAACGGTAATTGAGGTCGAAAATATAGATGAGATCGGGTGTACTTCCTACAATTGCTTCATATAATCCTTTACTGCGGACCAGTTCTTCCCTTGTAATTCTCAGGTCTTCTTCAATCTTTTTACGGGCGGTGATATCGGATGCTGTGCCAAACCATTCGATGACCTCGTTCTGGTCGTTCAGCATGGGAACTGCACGGGAAAAGGTCCACCCGGGAGTACCATCAGTCTGGAGTACACGGTGTTCCAGCTGAAAAATGGTTTTAGTGCGGATGGCTTCTGCAATGGTGGAAAGCACCAGGGGATGGTCGGAGGGGTGCACATATTTGTAAATCCAGTCGGTCATAGGCTCACTGGTATCGGAGAGAAACCCTCTTCCATCCAGTTCGCGCATTACGGTCCAATCCGGGCTCATCCTATAGATCACATCCGCGGTGGCAGTCACCAGCGCTCTAAACCTCCTTTCACTGTCTTCCAGCAACTGCATGGCATCCACAGTATCCTGAATCTTTTTAGTCATTCCGGGGCATTATTGGTTTGGCAATTTTGTGTAGCCAGGTGCGTTCACAGGGCAAAAGGATCGTACTTAAAAATTATGCCAGCCTTCAGAGGGTCAGCAGCGTGGCGGCGAGCGATTGGATGGCCTCAATCCTGTCGGGCTTCTTGAAAAAATGGGTAGCCCCATTCTCTTTGCAGTTTTGTTCGTAGTGGGTTGCGTCTGAGGTGCTCCAGACCACTTTGACGGTATCGGAGAATCGGCGGTTGTGTTTTAGAACACCCAGTACTTCGGCACCGGTCATGTCTGGCATATTGTAATCAAGTATGATAAGGTCGGGAAGCCTGGCCCCGGGCCAGTTCATCAGGATGTCCAGGGCCTGTTTGCCCGAGTGGGCGGTATGGATTTCCGGTGCGGGTGCGCAGGACGCAAAGGCTTCGTCCAGTAGTTCAATATCATCCGGGTCATCATCTACTAAAAGGATCAACCGTTTTCCAGCACACATAGTAAAGGGTAGTTAGGCGATAAAAGTAAAGATTTTTATAAAAAATTGTAAACTGGTGAGCTGGAAAAATCGGGAATACTTACTTCCTGGAATGTAAAAGCCTGCGGAGATCCGCCAGAACAGCATTGGCATAGGCCAGCTGTACTTCTTCTGTAATAGTGGCCCGGGGCTTCAGTTGCCTGGAAGACAGGATCCTGCCCTGGTAGGCGATAGCATAGAATGCGTAGCGTTTGCCTCCGGATTCAGGCACGGGTGTAGCAAAACCGGTGATGCCGATGCCCCACTGGCTTCCGAAAAGCCGGATAGCTCCTATGGCCATTTCCGCAGCTACTTTGGTTGAAACCGCATGGCAGGATTCCGCTGCAATAGGCTCTACCCGCAGGTGGTGGAATTTCTGGGCTATATTATAAGTAGTGATCCCTCCCTGATAGAATTTCATGGCATCGGTGGCGGAGGCCAACGCCCACTGGAGAAGGCCGGAAGTAACACTTTCGGCTACGGCAATGGTGCTGCCATTTTTCATCAGCCTCTTCCCGATGGCATTCAGCATGGACTGTTCAAACTGGTACATACGTTTACATATTATGTAGTAACAGGGCATAATATTTATGCCAGCCTCAGTAAAAAAACATGAATAAAAAGATCATCGTGTGGAAGGGCTGTTATGACAGCACCACGGAATATGTGGAGATCAGCCAGGGAGAAAGTATAATTGTGCGTGGCCATATCACGGGAGAAGAAAATAATCATCCCTATTTCGTTTCGTATATACTACATGTAAATCTTCAATGGGAAGTGCAGTCTGTTTCCCTGAATACAAAAAGTACAAATCCGGTGGAATTCTATTTTGAGAGGAAGAATAATACCTGGCAGGATAAAGATGGAAATGAGATTGCTTCACTGAAAGATTGCATCGATATCGACCTGTCACTTACTCCGTTTACAAATACTTTACCTGTGCGCAGATTGCGGTTATCAAATGGAAGTACGGAAGAGATCCGGGTATTGTACTTTAAATTACCTGAAGGGGAATTCTTACCGATGGAGCAACGATATACCAATATCGACGGACGTTTTTATAAATATGAAAATGTGGATGGTGGTTATGCAGCCATGCTGGAACTGGATGAAGATGGCATGGTTGTATACTATCCGGGCAGGTGGCAGCGGGTGTTTCCGGAAGTTGATTAATGTTAAAAGAATAAAAATCTGCAATAAAATAACTACGAAGGAAATCTTTCTTCTCCTGTGCGGCGTATATGATCGGCAAATGATACCCGCCTACGTTTGAAAGATGCATATACATATTCCGAGCAGGAGCTCGTGGAAGCGCTACAACAGCGCGCTGGTAAGGCTTTTGGTTATCTATACGATCATTATTCGGCTGCATTGAATGGCATTATCATTGAAATCCTTGGGGATGAGGTG
>NZ_JBQCGW010000236.1:0-6735 GCF_051955275.1 Pseudobacter sp.
GCCATCAGCATCTGTGAAATTATCGATCTTACCATCGCCATTGGCATCAACACCACCGGCTTCCACTACATCGGGAATACCATCATTGTCGCTGTCAAGGTCAAGGGCATTGATCTTACCGTCCAGGTCACGGTCATAACGATCATCGATACCATCTCCGTTGGCATCCACAAAACCCGGTGTATTGGCATCGCGGTAATCTTCGATACCATCAAAATCGCTATCCATGAATATATCTACACCACCGCTTTCATCGATATCAAGTACGCCGTCATCATCCTTATCAATATCACAGGTAACTACTACGGGTACACTAACACAGGTTGTAACACCGCAATCAGCTTCGATCCTTACAAAATAGGTTGTGCTGGTTGTTGGGTTTACAGTAATAGTAGTACCTGTTCCTACAGCCGTACCGGTTCCGCAGCCACCCGCGTACCATGTGTATACGCCACCGCTGCCTGTAGAGCCACCATTGGCGCGCAGGGTGACGGATTCACCAGGACAGATCCTTAATTTATTCTTTGAAGCCGAAGTCGGCGCACCGGCTGCTGTTTTAGCTGTCAACTGTACAACATTGGAAGTATCACGGCAAGCAGCTGAGCTCATATTTCCCTGGGCCGCCATGATCACCCGGTAATATTTATTGATGGCCGTTGAAGGCAGTGGGCTGATCATGTACATCTGTGAAGTACTTACGCTTCCAAGGTTAGTCCAGGTAGTTCCGTTAGTGCTTTCCTGCCACTGGTATTCTTTAGGACCAGGAATTACTGCAGGGTCATTGGGTTGTGCAAAGAAGATGGTAGTTCCTCCCACGCAACCTGATGAAGGCATGGTGGTGGAAACGGTAGGCATGGGATCGCAGGAGCCGAACTGAATATCATCGATGGCGATATCATTGCCACACCCCCCTTCTGCATTATTCGACAATTCGAATATCACACCGTTGGTAAATCCGGGAGGCATTACCCACTTGAGACCATATTGATCCCAGGTTCCTGTATTGGTAATATACCCCGTAGAAATCTGTGTGATCACCAGCCCGGTGATCGCATCACGGATGGTCATCATCACACGTGGGAATTTGAAGCCGCCGAAACCATCACACACAGTTTTGTAGGCAGGGTTGCCGATGAATGATGCATAGAAGAACATGGAATACTGCTGACCCGGACAAAGTGCGGGTACCGTATCCCTGAAGAAGGCCTTATCATCTGCATCAGCATTCACAACCAGCATACGCCCTGATCCGGTGGTATGATCGTCCATGTTAAGCCACCTCGCATTATCTCCCTGGTTAGGATTGGTGGTGATCATATACCTGTCTGTCAACAGGGGCTGAGTAGTGGAACCTATATAATCCGTGCCGGGCGTATTTGTTCCGATCAGTGAAGTGGTATTGCTTCCCGTTCCGAATGTTTCAGTGTAGAGGATCCTTTGTAATGCGCTACAGGGAGGTGTTTGAGCTGTTACAGAGATCAGCAGCGGAGTTGGCTGGCTTTCACCCACATCATCCGGCCGGTCATTGTAGTTAAGGTCAGGATTATTACCATTGGTTGACGTATCGCGCAGGGCAGCATTCTTGAAACCGTTACCGGTCACAATAGCCCTGTTATAATAAACAACGCCTGACTGAATATTACTCAGCGTAACCGAGATCCTGATAGTGGCATTGTTCTCTGCAACAGGCCATGCCGGGAGCGTACCGGTTGTGATGAGTTGTGTGGTGGTAGTGCCTCCTGCCTTACCCGTAAATGCGGGGTTCAGGCTCAGGCCTGCCGGATTGCTGACAAATGAAACACTGTTCAGGGTAACGTTTGCCGCCGTATTGATGGCAGACAAAGAATCATAAACCTTGAGGTTGGTAACCGGAACGTTACCATAGTTGTGTATTATTACATCATATTCTACTGTGTATTGGTCCGGGGTACCAGTTGGCGTAACAGAAACCAGGTTTTTAGCTGCACCTATTCCGGAAATCACTGTTGCAAGATCAGAGGCCGCCTGCGTAGCGCCCGCCTTTGTTACGTTCACACGCGCACCAGTAAGAGGATTGATCTCATAAAACGGACAACCGGAACCGGACCAGGTACCTATCATCTCACCATCAGCGTAAGTAAGACCGATCAGGTTACCTGTAGTCCGCACGGTATCGATATAAGTAGTGGTAAGGTTCGCGCCTGTACCTGTATAACTTTTATAATCCGGTGTAAACAGTTTATTGTCTACCACAAAGTACATCTGGCCACTGGGAGAGATGGTGATATCACCACTGCCCGAGGCCCAGATCTTGGCACCGCCGCTCATCTGCAATACATCCCTGCCACCGATCACACCGGTTGAAAAATCGATGGAACGGATATAGGTAGTGTAAGGAGCACCGGCTGTGGAGAACTCCAGCAACCAGCCATTGCCATCCGCGTCAAACACAACGCCCAGGATATACGCATTGAAAGAAACCATTGTATCCAGCCTGTTGGAAGTTGAGCCCGCACAGGCTCCTACAGGCCAGCTCCATATATAGGACTTGGGGGATCCTGAAAGCAGGTAATACAGTTTCTGGTCTCTGGGGTTGAATGCTACACTCGAACCATAAGAAGTAAACTTGTTGGAACCTCCGCCAGGAGTACCTCCTATCCTGATCTGGGGTGTACAGTTCAGGGTAAGGTCGCTGGTTAAGTTGTTACTGTTAGGATTATAGTTGTAGTAGTGGATCATCTGCGTTCCGCTACCGCAACTTCCTGTACCCACCGCAAATGGCCGGCTGACCGTTGCGGGTTGGGCATATGCATCTGCTGCAATGCCTGCCACCAGTATAAGCAGCAATTGCCACTTAACCAGTTGCTTTTTTAGGAGATCGTTCAAGGACATCGTTTTAGGCTTTAAGGGTTGACACGTTCAATTTCTATCTTTGTATAACTATTCGCATTGTTGAAACAAGCTCATATACTTTTCGGTTATCCATCCCTGTTGCCTGGCAGAGCAAGTAGTATCGGGTAAGATGATCAGGTCATCTGACTGATTAATGGAAGAAAAATAAAAATAGTGCTGGTGTAAATACCCTGTAGTCTCATCGAAAACCATTACGGTTCCACGAGTATCCCTGGTGCGGGAACTGGAGCTGATCCACCGTTTAGACCGTTCCTGGGCAATATTGGTATTGCCGGTCTGGCTGGATCCGGAAGTGTTGAAGAATCCTTGCAAGCAAATGGGCATGAACTCCCACAAAGCTGTAAGGGCTTTCTTAGGATCTGGATGCATTGGGTTTCGAAAAGGGTTCAAGGTACAGTTAAGCAAACGGGTATATTATATTAATAGTATACACGATGCATGAATTGTTGCCGTCCGTTCACTAATGTTGATAAACATCAAGGTGACTCAGCTTGCAAAGTAATGCCTGCATGCGAGAAATGAAACGTAAAAAGACCGCGAAAATCTACTGGAAGATTTTGTCTGAAATACCTTTATTGATCGAGTAAGATGAGTAAGTGATTTCCACTCTTCCTTTTTGATTTTTGTCATTAACAGGTGCAGGCTTCTCACCTGTATCGTAATCAAATGCAAGACCTTTCGGCAACTTATAGTCCTTTGTATTGAAGATGAATGCCACTTTATCAGGTAAACCCCATGACATATATTTACCATAACTCATTTCAATCTCATATGTGCCATTGTTGCGGGTAGTTGTTATTACTTTCCTGATCAGAAGATCTTTTTCATCAATGTATAACGTGGAAACTACTACTTCACTTTTTTCATCAAGCGGCAATAATTTTACGATAGACACAGGTTGATCTCCTATCTTACCTGTGCCCGCTGCTACCGTTGTATAGTTCTCATCTGAAAGAGAAGTACCCGGATTCAGGCTCACACTTCCCTTTGGCATGATAGAAATTCCATTTTCCTTTTTGATCCGGAACTTATCCGGATTTTTATAATACACAGTGATCTTCGAGTCCGGTACTTTGATGAAGGATACATTCGTTCTCATCATGCCATTCGCTTCATAATTACTCACCTTCTCCAGTTTCTCTTTCACTTTCTTAATCAGTGCTGCGGCATCCTGCGCAAAAGCGTGTGCTGTTGCACCGCAAAGCAGCACAGAGAATAACACTATAGCACGAATATAAAAGCGGGTCTGCATAATGATTGTATTGACCTTACAAAGGTAGTTAAGTATTAAGTACCGGGAACGATATCATGATCGCGATAAGCCTTGATGAGCGACTGCTCCCCTTCTTTACCCTGACCGGCAACACCATGTTCCATGCCCATCACGCCTCTGTATCCCTTCTTGTAAATATGCCTGAACACATTGGTGTAATTGATCTCCCCGGTGCCCGGCTCTTTTCTTCCGGGATTGTCGCCGATCTGGAAATAGGGGATCTCATCCCAGTACCTGTCTATATTGGCAATCAGGT
Organism: Pseudobacter sp.; assembly: GCF_051955275.1. NCBI lineage: Bacteria > Pseudomonadati > Bacteroidota > Chitinophagia > Chitinophagales > Chitinophagaceae > Pseudobacter > Pseudobacter sp. The sequence continues at coordinate 4,422 of NZ_JBQCGW010000236.1, forward strand.
TTCCTTCATTGCGCTGCATATGATAAATATCATACAGGATCTTGCAGCTTGCGCTCTTCACAGACTTGCAGATCTCATATGTCTGACCGGAATGACGCAAAAACAGATCCGCATTGTCGCTCAGCGGCTCCAGCACCATTACCAGGTTATGCGGCTCCAGGATATCCGCCGCTTTGCGCAGCGCCATCACCACATTGGCTGTTTGTATCTCTTTTGAAAGACTGTTATCGTAATTACCAGGCACCACTGTCACCCATTTGGCATTGCAGCGCTTTGCCACTTCAACAGCCGTTCTGCAATCCTTCTCCATTTTGCTGACCCACTCTTCCTTACCACTCGTCAGAGAAGTTTTCCAGTGCCAGCTGTCTGTTGTGATCACAAAAACGCCCATACGCATGCCCAGTTTCGCGAGTGTATTCCCGATCTTCTCCTGCTCTGCCACAGGACGCGCCATCATACCATTGTCCTCAATAGACCTGAAACCTTTATCATGGGCAAATTTGATCTGATCGATAAAGTCCTTACCTGCAAGATTTTTGAACATCCCGTCATGAAATGCAAAATCCATAGTGAATGCTTTATCTCCCGCAGGCTGCGCAGCTGCTGCCAGCAATGAAGGACTTACCGCTAAACCTGCTCCTGCGAGGAGCGACTGCCGCATGAATTTTCTTCTTTCCATCAGAAATGATTTTAGTTGTATGATGATCAGCTCAGCACATCCTTTTTCCTGAACACATATAGGCTCAGTCCAAGGAAGCCGAAAATATGGCAAAGCAGAAAGATAGCTGATCTGGCGATACTGTTGTAAAATATTTCATCGTCAAAGAAACCTTTCCAGCCCAGCATATGCGAGGTGAACAGATAAGGCTTCATCGCATTGAACAAAGGAAGGTCGATACTGGTGAGGATGGTGAATACAATCACCACACTCATGGTGGCAACGATAGGTCCGATGGAATTCTCGGCAAACATCGAGAGGAAGAAGGAAAGTGCCGCAACCGTTATCATGGCAATGGCAGCAAAGCCAAAGGCTGCCACATATCTCCAGAAAATATCTGATTTCAGCAGCAGGATCACTTCAGAGCCTTTGAAGATGAGCAGGTCGTCCACGCCAAATATCACCAGGCTCAGTCCCAGCGACAGAATGGCCATCCATACCAGCAACAGCAAGGTGTACACGGCCGTTGCTGTGAACTTGCCAGCAATCAGGGCGGTCCTGCTCACAGGCTTGCTGCTCAGCAGCCGTAGTGTGCCCATATTGGCTTCCCCTGCAATCATATCCCCACCTATCAGTGCAATCAGCAACGGAACATGTATCAGTAAGGTCTGAAGGATGAAGTAACAGATGAAATATCCGTTCAGTATCTTTCCATCCACATCAAAATCGGACTCGATGCTTTGCATCAGGAAGCTGATATAAGCTCCGCCATCCACATAAAAAGCCAGCTGTATCAGCCATACGATCGCTGCGATGGCCACAAAGGCGATATAGGTCCGCGGACGTTTGAATATTTTGAACAGCTCAATTTGCAGGATGGTCCACATGCTGATTGGAGGTTGTTAGTGACAGGAAATAAGCTTCCAGGGAATGTTTCGGCTGAACACTGCTGACGGCTACTCCCATCCCCACCAGGTCAGCCACCAGGCGCGGGATAGCTGCCTCGCTCACGCGAAGCGTGAAGGGCTGTTCCTTATCCTGTACAAGCAACGGTTGCCAGGAAGATTGCTGCAATTGCTGCAGACAATGGTCCGGATTGACCACACGCAGCTCAATCAACATCTGATTGGGATCGAACAGATCCCTCAGAGCGCCTTCCGCCATTTTCTTTCCTTTATTGATGATGATCATCCGGGTGGCGGTCAGCTCTATTTCATTCAACAGGTGGGAACTTACAAGTACTGTTTTACCATATTCCCTGCTCAACTGAACAATAAGACGACGGATATCTGCAATACCCTGGGGATCCAGCCCGTTGGTGGGCTCATCCAGGATCACCAGTTGAGGGTCATGTGCCAGTGCAACGGCTATGCCTAACCGCTGTTTCATTCCCTGCGAAAAAGTGTGAACCTTCGAATTGGCCCGCTGGTGCAGGTCCACTCTTTCAAGTTGCAACATCAATTGAGCATTGGTGAGCTTATGCCCGCTGAGTTTTGCAAAAATCCTGAGGTTTTCAAGTGCCGTGAGGTATTTGTAAAGATCGGGGCGTTCAATCACCGCGCCTACCTGCCGGAGGATCTCTTCGCGGTGTTTATACACATCCATCCCGAAAATCTCGATTTTTCCCGCTGTAGGCTTGATCAGCGTAAGCAACAT
>NZ_JBQCGW010000237.1:0-4545 GCF_051955275.1 Pseudobacter sp.
TGTTCAACGGATATGAAGCCCTGTATCAGTCCGGTCCTTCTAAAAAAAGAGGCGAGACTCTGGTGGGTGTGACCTTTGGGGACAAAAGCTTTGCTGTAATGATTATGGGGTCTTATAAAACCACAGATAAGGCAGCAAAGGAAGAGTTGCTGAAGATCATGAAGACTTCTTTCTATGAAAAGTCTTTTGAGTTGGACCCGCTGGAGCTGGTCAGTTATGAATTCGATCCGGGAATCCTGAATTTCAAGCTGGCGCAGTCTATGGGCAAAATGCTCATCTATACGCCTAATGGAAAAGATGACCTGGGTACCGGTAAGGATGTTCCCATGGTGCAGATCACAACCATGGAGAGCCCCAGTCTGGAGGCGGCAAAGGAGTTTGTGGATCAGGCTATTGCCGGGTTTGGCAAGAAAGGGGATGTAAATGACCTGGTTAAAGAAACATTTATTGTTGATGGAAAGGAAGTATACGGAGTATCGCTGAATCTTAAAACCACAGAAGGAAGTACAAATGTTTTTATGGCGGTGATGTTCAATGGTAACCTCGCGCTGATATTTTCCGGATTGGATAATAACGAGCCGGGCTTGATGGAGAAATATAAGGAGACAGTCCGTTCAATCAGGTTCTGATGGAAAAGAACTTTAAAGATATTCAATGGGTAGTGCAGAGAAACCTTACCAGCCAGTCAGACCTACTGGCTTTGAAGGAAGCCTGCGAGAAGACTGGTGTAGATTTTATCGAACTGGAAATTATCCCATTTTCAGATCAGTTGCCGGAATTCGACAGAAGTAAAAGATCCATTTTATATGGGTCCACCACTTTCAATGAATTGGCCTACAGGGAGCCTGCGCTGCGCCCGGGGCTCTTTTTTTACCCTGAGCATTTTTCTATTGAGAATTATTTCGACAAATGGGGGAGGAGGATGCTGAATTTTGAAGCATCTGTTACAACATTCAATCAACTGATAAAAAAAGAATATCCCGCAGATAAATTGCTTTTCATCCGTCCGGATGAAGACAATAAATCCTTTGCCGGTGAAGTAAGGCGGTTTGATGAGATAGAAGAATGGTATGAGCAATTGAAAGAACTGGAAAGCGCCAGGTTGTCTTCCGATACCAGGATCATCGTTTCTGAGCCATATAATTTACAATATGAATGGAGGTTGTGGATCGTGAACGGGAAGATGGTGGCTGCATCCAAATACCGGGAGTACTTTAAGTTGACGAAGGAAGAAGGATGCCCGGCAGAAGTTGCTGCCTTTGCTGAAGCAAGATGCCGGGAGTATACACCGCATGATGTGTTTGTGATGGATATCTGTTTGTGTGGTGATGAGTATTTTATTGTGGAATGTGGCTGCATGAATGCTGCCGGTTTTTATCATGCCCGGATAATCGATATCGTGAAGGCGGTTACGGAGTTTTTTGCGTCGGCTGGAGCCTGAACCCTTTCGCCCTGATTTTTTGCCGGGATTTATGTAATCATATATGAGACCGCATCTGAGAAAGGGCCGACTATACAGAACCATATAAAACGGCAACATTTGCCTGAACTAACACCTTATTGTATGCTGAAGTACATTTTCTCATCATTCCTGGTTTTTTCTTCCCTCTTCGCCGCAGCTCAGAATCGAACAAGAGATTTTGCGATCACATTGCCAGAGCAAAGGATTTCAAACAGTTTATACAGCAGGATCCTGGTAATTGATGGCAGGTTTGATACTTCACATATGGGAGTCGTGCAAATGGGTGCCTTTAACGCCAGGGCAAAGGTAATCCCTGTAGTGCCATTTCCTGTTCAGCTGCAAAATGTATTACAGGGTTTGACTGACAGCTCTGCAGGTGCCGGCGGATTGTTGCTACATCTTCATCAACTCAGCTTTGCTGAGGTAACTGGTGCTGTAAGCGAGCGTGGATATTATTATTTCAGTGCTGATCTCTATGCCAATAATAATGGTTCATACCAGAAACTTGGGAGTATCGATACAGTGGTGATGATCAAATCAATGGATGTAACCAAAGCGTTGTTCAGGCATGGCAGCAATACCATTCATTCATTTCTGGGCCAGCATCTGCAACGGAAGCCCGCATCAGAAGAACGGTTCAGTTATGATGACATACTGCACATGGCTGAAATTGAAAAGAAGAAAATAAAACTATATACCACAGATGCATATGTGAACGGAATCTACAACAGTTATACCTCTTTCTTTTCGCAGGTTCCGGACAGGCAGGCCACAGTGGAATTGAAGAAAGGAAATATATCGAAGATCAGGATCACAGACTCCACGGGCAAGGTACAGAAGCTTAGCTCAGACGATATGTATGCGGTGGTGCACGAAGGCATTGCCTATATAGCTACAGAATATGGGTATTATATGCTACGGAAGGAAAATAATGATTTCTATTTTATTGGCAAGGCCAAAGTAACGGCCAGCACAGGTTCAGTAGTGGCGGCCTCTATGTTCTTCGGGGTCATCGGTGGCCTGATAGCATCCAATGCCCATTCGGATTTTGAGATGAAGATCGATCACAGGAATGGCGGATTTGTGAGATTGAGGGAGATAGTGGTGCCTGCTCAGTAAGTTTTGTGAAAATTATATTGGATTATTGCGGGTTTTATTCGCAGGCAGGTTGGGCCACAGTCTTTGGCCTCAAGCAGCTTATAAAAAGGGAATTTCAGGGTGTTATTTTTTTAGCATTTTCAATTTCAGCAACGATGTTAGCATTGTCGTTACCCATAAAAATGATATTTCCTTTTCTGTCAATTACAAATGTTTCTGGAACGTAATCTACTTTATAGGCATTACCGGCTTTGTTCTTATCATCGAGTAAAACCCGGAAATTATAGTGGTTATCATGGATATACTTTGCCGCTTCCATTTTCATCTTTTCGAAAGATTTGGATTCCCATGTGTCAATAAAAAGAAAGACTATGGAACTGTCATTCGCATATTTCCTGGTTACTTCCTGCATGTGTGGAAACGATGCTTTACATGGACCGCACCAGGAAGCCCAAAAGTCGAGCACTATGATCTTATTTTTAAAAGAGGCTAATGAAACGGTATTGCCATTAAGGTCTTGCAACGTGAAATTTTTTGACTGCTGCGAGCCAAATCGGCTTTTGATCTTTGCAACCATTTTATTCGATGCATATCCCGATATAGGCCTGCTGCCTAGCATTTCAGTATCGCTGATACCTAATCGTCGGTTTAATTGTTCGAACTTTTCAACCAGTTCCGGAAAATCATTGCCTTCTTTAAATTGATCTATTGCCAGGTTTCTCGCAAATTGATCGCCCTTATCTTTTTCGGCATAATTCACCAGTTGCAAAGCAGAGGAAGGAGTAGATCCGGGATCGATGCTTTGACTAACGACAAGCGACTGGTAATAAAATGCGGAATCGTATTTTCCTTGATGAAAAAGTGCCAGAGCATATGTTTCGCGGAATTTGTTAATTGCCTTCTGTAGGGTCTGGTCTTCTGGTTCCCAATGAATCGACTTTCTCACTGATTCAGCAATACGCAAAGATTGCTTTATGAGATGAGAGGCATTGCGCAATGCATCTCCTGCAGAATCAGTATTTACTTCTTCAAGGAGATACTTTGCTTGCGAATTGTAAATAGAGGCCAGATTCATATTATCTCCGAGGCGTTGTTCATATTCTGATAATTTTTCATATTTTTTCTCAGCAAATAGCCATTCAATAATAGCGACATAAAAAGTATATTTCACTTTGTAAGAGGAATCAGTGAATCGCTGTGAAAAATCCCGCATATCATTCAAAATGGAATATTCATTCTTTCCACGCTTGTCATAAAATTCGTTTACATATTTTTCCCGCGCCACTTCACCAGATGGGAACTTACTGATGCATCTGTTCTCAAGCTCACTAACTTTATCATCGAGATGCAGAAACCGGTAAATGTATAGGGCAGTTGCAAGTGATGCGTCACTTCCTTGTGCCTCCATTTTCTTTGCATATTCCAGCATACCAGGCCTGGCGCTTTCTCCTTCCTGCTGGTTGCGCAGAAGCAAGTAATAGCGATATGTTTTGTGGGTTTGGGTCAGACCCGGGGAAATCTTATACGCTTCCTCGAACAACTTTATCATCTTGCTTTGCAGTACACGCCTGTCTAGTCGAAGGGTTACAGGCGCATAGTAACTGAGCAGCAGTGCAGCTTCCACTCTAGCTGCGGGTGCATCTGAAGACTTTTTAATGCATAATATCGTGTAGCCTGAGTCTCTGTTGTTGTCAATCACTTTTCCTCTCTCGTTAGTAATAGTCAAAACAAAAGACTTGGCAGAATCTGGAAGTCTTACAGCAAAGATGTATTTCCCTTTGCTTTTTGTCAAATAGTCTTTCTTAAAAAAATACTCTTCCCCAACTTGATAAACAAAAGAAACAAATATTTTCTGCGGTAAAGCCAACCTCCGGGGTGGGGTATATACATAACTCGCAGTTTCAGTTTTTCCAGGATAAGGTTTGATACTTCCAACGGATTGTGAGCGGGTGTGGGTAACGCAGACAAAAACGAAAAAAACTAGT
>NZ_JBQCGW010000238.1:0-4065 GCF_051955275.1 Pseudobacter sp.
ATGAACTGGCTCCCTATGACCAGGATAAAGCTGCTTACATAGTACCCATTGCGAATGACGAAATAGAGTTCAACCAGGGTAGCCTGACCAACGAAACAAGACCAGCCAGACCGCTGAAGCAATGATGAATCACAACATCCAAATCAACTGAATCATGAAACCAGCTATTAGTTTTTCCCCCACGAAGGCATTGCAGGTGTATTTTCTGCTGGCAACGATCTTGCTGGCCACTGCCTGCAAAAAGGAAAAAGCGCTCGAACCGAGCAAAGAGGACGAGAACTATTTCATCATAAAAGACAATCCGGCTGATCCCGCAGATCACGCCATCTTTCAATTCTACCAGAACACAGGCATTGCCAGTTTTTACAACGACACCATTGCCAGGAAAGAAGTGCGGAACAATGCCGGCGTTCCTCAATACTCCTATATCAAATTGTCGTTGAGCTATTCGCTTTTTGGCAACCAGATTTTGAACTTTAAACATATTTCTTCAAAAGCCCCCATACCCGCGTTGATGACGCTGCTGAAAGAACAGCTCATTCCTCAACTGCCGAAAGGGTTGATCATTCCCAGTATCCTGCTGGTGGATTCTCTCTGGAACACTTTGCCGGTGCTGAATACAACAGTTGTTGATGGATGGACATCCTGGCAGGGCTTCAATACTGTTGCCATAAAAATGATGGATGTGGAAGCCATGAACAACGAGGAAAAAAAGATCTACATAGCTTCCATCATGGCAGGTCTGGCAGAGAAAAAACTAAACAGCATTTTTCCCGGAGAATTACAAAAGGAATTTTTCAGCGTATCCAGGCAACCTGGCGTCAATCCATTGCCTTTCGATATTTACTACGGTCTTCCGTTCTACATATTTATGGATCCCGCAACTGTGCCCGAACCGGAAACTATCGGGTTCCTGAAATATATAAATGTGGGGGACCCGCTTTGGCCGCCCTTGTATCTCAACACCCCACCCCGTGAAATGGATGATCTCCGCACCTATCTCACGGCCGCGTTCCATTATTCAACAGCAGATTTCAATAATGAATATGCTGGTCACGAACTAATTCTGCAAAAATTCAATACAATCAGGAAGTTCGCTAAGCAGGCGGGTTTCAGTTTACCGGACTGACAAGCGGGTATTACGGATAAATGAACGTTCATGACGAGCACCACTAACCATCGTCCTTTCCTTATAGCCATGAAAGAAGAACATCTCTGCGTGCAGCCCGTCTGCCGCAGGGATGTTCCCGTTTACCTTTTTCAATACCAGTACACCAAACTGGTAAAAGACTGGACAGCACAATTACAATACGTATCGTGGCGGATCACAGGCAACAAACAGGCGGCTGAAGACATTGTACAGGAAGCCTTCCTGGAACTGTGGCTGCAACATTCAAAAATACTTCCCGGCAATCCGGTTGGCTGGTTGATAAAAGTGGTCACCAATCTATCCCGGAAACATATCAGGTACATATCTGCGCAAACGCGTATACACAACCGGTTTAGTAACAACAACAACTTTCATAACAATGTGGAAGAAGAATTTATCGGAAAAGAAAAGGAGAGTTTTATCCGGAAAGCTTTCAGCAGACTTCCCGCTCAGCAACAACTGGTGTTGTATCTCAGCAAAGAACAAGGTCTTCGCCGGGATGAAATAGCAGACCGCCTCCAGCTCTCCCCCAACACCGTGAAAGTGCACCTGTTGCGCGCCATGCAGTTCATGAAAGAACATATCGGCTGCATACTTCTGTTCTCTGCATTTTTTGCCTGCAATAATTATTTTTTCAGAAGTGGTAATACAAAACCTGTTCAGGTGGAATTATATAATACACCCCAGGTAGTCAAAGAGCACCCTGTTGAAAAAGTCATCAGTTGTATTTCATTCAATATAACGTTTACGTATACCCGATAATTAATCCATCTATTTAATGCGGACAAAAGATATAATAATCGCCGGGGAGGCGGTTGGCTTGCCGCATGCCATAAAATCAAAAAAATCTCTATACATGATCTTACAAACAGAGAATCTATCGCACCGCTACAGCAGTAACTGGGCCATTCGCGATATCAATATCGGGATTGCAGAACATGGTATTGTAGGGCTGCTTGGCTCCAATGGAGCGGGCAAATCCACCACCATGAATATCATTTGCGGCACCCTGAACGCAACCGAGGGCAATGTATATATAAATGGCATCAACAAACGAAAAGATCCTGAAGCAGCAAAGCGGCAGATCGGCTTCCTGCCGCAGCATCCACCTTTGTATACAGATCTCACCATTGATGAATACCTCACCTATACCGCCGAACTGAGATTGATGGATAAACGTACTGTAAAATCAGCCGTGGAGGAAGTGAAAGAAAAATGCGGGCTCGCTCATTTCAGCTCCCGCCTGATCAAAAACCTTTCCGGCGGTTACCGGCAACGCGTGGGCATTGCACAGGCCATCATTCACAAACCCAAACTGGTGGTAATGGATGAGCCAACCAATGGCCTTGACCCCAACCAGCTGATTGAAATGAGAAAACTGATCAGGGAAATCGCACAGGAACATACGGTGTTATTATCATCACATATCCTGTCAGAGATCAACCTGTTATGTCGTGATATCATCATGATAGAAACCGGCAGGATCGTATTCTCAGACAGTATGGACGCCTTCAACAATTACACACAGGCGCGCTCGATCATCCTGAAGCTCGACAATCCTCCATCCCAACAGGAGCTCCAGCAGATCAAAGGGGTCACTGGTGTTGAGTTCCTTAACGCTAACCAGGTGCGCATTCTTTTCGACGGTGACCAGGAAATGAACGACAGGCTCGTCAACGCAAGCGTTCAGCACGGGTGGAAGTTGCGGGAGATCGGGTATGACAAAGGGCTTCTCGATGACATCTTCAAACAATTATCTTCCCAAACCATTCACTGATGCGCATCATATTGAAAATTGCAAAGAACGAGCTGAGGCATCTCTTTTATTCTCCTATCGCCTGGTTCCTGGGTATCATCATGCTGGTGTTGAGCGCCGTATTTTATACCAACTACATGTATATGATCTCAAAGCTGGTGGCAATGATGTCGAAAAACCAGCCTGAGTTCAAACACTACGCTGTAGAATCAGTTACATCCATGTTCTTCAGTAACCCGAACGGCGGCTATTTCGCTACATTGCTTAGCCAGCTCTACCTGTTCGTACCGCTCCTTACCATGGGTGTGATCAATAAGGAGTTCAACAACGGCACTATCAAACTACTCTATTCATCCCCGGTAAAACTCAGACAGATCGTGCTGGGCAAATACCTGGCGATGGTAGCATATTGCCTGATGCTGGTAGCTGTATGTGGTATCTTTATCATAGTAGGATTCACCGATATCAAGTCGCTGGATTATCCGCCACTGCTGACCGCATCGCTCGGCATCTTTCTCCTTCTGAGTGCATTGACGGCAGTAGGATTTTTCATGAGCAGCCTTACATCCTACCAGATCGTTTCAGCCATAGCGAGCTTCACACTCTTCTTCATATTATTCAGGATTGGTGGCCTCTGGCAGCAATATGAATTTGTGAGGGACCTCACCTGGTTCCTTTCTGTGGGGGGCAGAACGGCCAATATGATCACCGGACTCATAGCCAGTAAAGACATCCTTTACTACCTCGTCATCATTTTCATGTTCGTGGGATTTACCTACCTGAAAATGCAGGATGGCCTGGAAACCAGGAAATGGCATGCAAAAGCCGGAAGGTATATCAGTATTGTCGTCATCGGCCTGACTATCGGATACCTTGGTTCCCGCCCGGCAACCACATGGTACGTTGACACCACTGCACAACAACTGAGAACAGTGCACCCACGCACACAAAAGATTCTTCAGCAACTCAATGATGGGCCACTGGAAATAACGTTCTATGTGAACCTCTTCCATGGTGCGATATCCGGTGGTGCACCGGCCGCCCGCAATGTTTATATTACCAGTTTATGGGAAGGGTACCAGCGCTTCAAAACGGATATTGATTTCAGGTATGTTTATTATTATGCTGTCAGAGAGAACGACAGCATGATCTATAAGAC
>NZ_JBQCGW010000239.1:0-12731 GCF_051955275.1 Pseudobacter sp.
CAACTCGGTTATACCCCACAGGGCGTCAAAGTAGCCGTATATGGCAGCAAACACCTCAACGCCGTCAGCAATTATACCCTCATCGATTCAGTAACCGGTAAAAAAGTACTGGTGAGATCCGCCGGCAAAGCCATGGGATCATACGGCCCTTTTGCACAAACCTATCGCCTGGATTTTTCTTCATTCAATAAACCCGGCACCTATTATCTCGTTGCCGGCAAAGCCCGCTCTCCCTATTTCAGGATCGGACGCGATGTATATAAAGGCGCTGCTGATTTCTGTCTCCGCTACATGCGCCAGCAAAGAAGCGGCTTCAATCCATTCCTGAAAGACAGCTGCCATATGTACGATGGCTTTACCATCTACGGCCCCATGCCGGACAGCACCTTCATTCCTGTTTCCGGTGGCTGGCACGATGCCACCGATTACCTGCAATATTCCACCACATCCGCGAATGCAACGGCCCACCTGCTGCTTGCGTACCGCGACTTCCCCAAAGTATTCGGAGATGCGCACGCTGCCAACGGTCTCCCGGGGAGCAACGGCATCGCAGACGTACTGGATGAAGCCAAATGGGGGCTCGACTGGCTGCTGAAGATGCACCCGAAAGACGACTGGATGTTCAACCAGATCGCTGACGACAGGGATCACTCCGGCATGCGCCTTCCAAAACTCGACAGCCAGTACGGCAAAGGGTATGAACGACCTGTTTATTTCATCAACGGTGAGCCGCAAGTGCGCGGCAAATTCCTGAACAATACCACCGGCACTTCCAGCACAGCCGGAAAATTCGCCAGTGCATTCGCCATCGCCTCCGGCCTATTCCAACCCATTGATAAAGCGTACAGCGAGCTCATGCAATACAAAGCAGGCACCGCTTACAAATTCGCACTCCGCAAACCTGGCGTCACTCAAACAGCATCTGTAAAATCTCCTTACATCTATGCAGAAGACAACTGGGTGGATGATATGGAATTTGCTGCCGCCACACTCAACAAAACCAAAGAAGCCCTGCACTACGCCTCTCAGGAGCCCATCACTCCCTGGCTCGGCGAAGACACTGCCAAACATTATCAATGGTATCCTTTCATCAACCTGGGTCATTATGAACTGGGACGCACCCTCAAAGGCGCGGAACGCAATAAGATCGTCAACCTCTACAAAACCGGCATTGAAAAAGTCTGGAAAAAAGCCAGCAACAACGCTTTCTATCGCGCCATTCCATATATCTGGTGCAGCAATAACCTCACCACCAGTTTCGCCATCCAGTGTTACTGGTACCGCATGCTTAACAACGACAAACAATTCCAGGCCCTGGAGCAGGCCAATTTCGACTGGCTCTTCGGCTGCAATCCCTGGGGCACATCCATGGTATATGGTCTGCCAGCCCATGGCGATACCCCTGTTGATCCGCACGCCGCCTTCACTCATATCCTCAAAGCAGGTATCGATGGCGGCCTGGTAGACGGTCCGGTTTATGGCAGCATCTATAATAATCTTATCGGCATCCAACTGTTCAACCCCGACCAATATGCGCTATTCCAAAGTCAGTTGGCAGTATACCATGATGATTACGGAGATTATTCCACCAACGAACCAACCATGGACGGAACCGCTTCTCTCATTTACCTGCTCGCTGCATTTCAGTGGGCCGCCGAAAAATAAACGATCATGATCTCAGCCATCAATAATGCCACTATCTATACCGGTACCAGGGAACTGACCGGACAATCCCTTCTCTTCCGCAACAAGAGGATCGAAGCCATCGTTCCACTATCCGAAGTACCCTCCGATGCCAATATCACCGACGCTACAGGACTCCTGCTGACGCCGGGTTTCATCGATCTTCAGATCTATGGCGCTGGTGGTTACCTCTTCAGCAATTCACCTTCTGCCGCAGCACTCAAAGCAATATCAGACGCCATCGTCCGCAGCGGTACCACCACATACATGCTCACCCTGGCCACCAACGAACTGAGTATCTATCTCCAGGCCTTCGATGTAGCAAAACAAAACCCGCATCCCGCACTGGCAGGCATTCATCTCGAAGGGCCATACTTCAATCCCGTCAAGCGGGGAGCCCATATCGAAAAGCTCATTCATTCGCCAGAGCTCCAGGAAGTTCAATCATTGATCACAGCCGCCAACGGCATATTCCGCATGATGACGCTCGCTCCTGAAATGGTCAGTGACGAAGTGCTGCAACTGCTCCTTCAAAACAATGTGATCCTTTCCGCCGGACACAGCAATGCCACTTATGATCAGGCAATGGCAGGCTTCAGCAAAGGCATCCGCACCGTAACACATCTCTTCAATGCCATGAGTACGTTGCATCACCGCGATACCGGCCTGCCTGGCGCTGCATACCTGTCGCAATCAACTTACGCAAGCATCATTGCCGATGGTGTTCACGTAGACTGGCAAACCCTGCGCATCAGCAAGCAGATGATGGGGCGCAGGCTTTTCCTCATCACCGATGCCGTTGACGAAAATCTTGAGGGAGCGTATATACATCTCCGTAAGAGCGACCGATTCACTCTCCCTGATGGCACACTGTCCGGCTCCTGCATCACCATGCTGGATGCCATCCGCAACTGTGTGCAACATGCCGGTATCGAGCTGCCGGAAGCGCTACGTATGGCTACCCTCTATCCTTCGGAAGTAATGCAGGCACCTGACCTTGGCAGGCTGGAACCAGGTGCCAGAGCCAATCTTGTATTGGTAGATCAAGAATTATCATCTGTAAAATCGGTGTGGCTCGAAGGGGAGAAGATTGCCTGACCACCACCATTCGCCTTCCCTCCAACTGCATGAATTACCAGGGCCACCACAGGTGAAATTGTTTTTACAATCACGCAGATACTTTTTATCAGGAAACTTTTGCAAACACCATGCTTCGCCTTAAACCCTTCTTCCCATTGGTTTTGCTGCATACCTGTCTGTCGCACCTTCATCGTGCTGAGCGCTGGAGGTATGAAAAGCCGGCCTTCGAAACATACCTTGCTTCAGCCCGGCCCTGTACCATAGCCTCAACTCACCCCACCACCGCCCAAACAAACCCTAAAGGTGTGGGTATGTTTTACAGCCGGCGTTCATACCACCAGCGCGCCCCCCAAAATCAAAACTCCAACAGTACAAACCCTCAAAACCTCCGCCGATTATTTAATAAGAATCAATACTTTCAAAATTTTCACCAAAAGTTCTTCGCTTTTAAGAACAATTTTTCTAAGTTTAGTCTCCGGGTAATTACATGCAGTCACATTACCCCCGTTACCTTGAGATCGTTTCGCGTCCCCATTTGTATTCAAATCTTGAATAAGGAACCACTATGTTTGAAGTTTCTGAAAACAGGTCTCCCTTATACTATGAGATCATCCGTCAGCTTTATTATGGCAGGGTGATGTCATGTACAGACCTGAGCGAAAAGATCAGTAAAAGCATTCCGCTTGTTACTACTGCCATCAATTACCTGATCAAATCAGGCTTCGTGGAGAAACAGGGCTATGCCCCGTCCAGCGGGGGCCGGAGGCCATTGATGTATGCACTGAAGCAAGACAGGCTCTTTGTTGTTACCATTGCCATGGACCAGCTCAGTACGCGTATAGGCATCGTTGATATGCGCAACAATTATGTATCGGGGGTAGAAGTGGTGGAACTGAAATTACTTAACAATCCGCAGGCGCTTGCCACACTGGTGAACGCCATCTCGGGCCATATTGACAAGTCGGGTATCCCGCGTGAAAAGATCATTGGGGCCGGCATCGGTATGCCGGGCCTGGTGAATGCGCAGGATGGTATCAACTATTCATACCTGGCTACAAATGGAAGAAGTCTTAGTCAGCATCTCTCAAATGCGCTGGGGATGCAGGTTTTCATTGATAACGACTCAAGTCTGATAGCATTGGCGGAGCACCGCTTTGGGAAGGCGAAGGACTTCAGAAATGTGATGGTGATCAACATGGGATGGGGGATCGGACTGGGTATGATCATAAATGGACAACTCTATCGCGGCGACGACGGATTTGCCGGGGAGTTCAGTCATATTCCTATCTCGGAAAAGGGATCTCTTTGCTACTGCGGCAAACAGGGCTGTCTTGAATCGGAAGCATCACTGATGGCAGTAGCCGATAAAGCCATGCAGGGCATAAAGAACGGGCGGCTGTCGCGACTGGCTTTTCTCACAGACCAGAACCAGCTGGCTATCGGTAATTCGCTGATGGAACTGGCCAACCAGGGCGATCAGTATGCCATAGAGCTTTTTATGGAAGCGGCTTACAAGATCGGCAGAGGACTCTCGATCCTCATTCATATCAATAACCCCAGGGCAATTGTGCTCAGTGGAAGGGGAGCGAAAGTAGGTAAGCTGGTGACAGCGCCCATTCAGCAGGCGATCACCAGTTACTGCATACCACGGCTGGCCAATAACACCGAATTACTGGTATCTGAATTTGGCTACGAAGCAGAGCTTACCGGCGCGGCTATACTGGTAATGGAGCATTTCTCACCTGAAAATTTCGCATATTCCGCAATTTCAAGCCGCAAAATCGGCAATAAAATAGCTAATACAGCCCCTTAAATGCTTGATTTACTATAATTATTCATGTCATTTATCAAAAAGTGCAAAAAACTTTATAAGAAATTTAAAAAGTTGCGTCTCTTTTTATAGATTTATAGTCAGGGACCGATGATCCTACGGTGACATGGTTTTAGTGACTGCTGCATTTTTCATCAACGACTGATCAACCAAAACCTAGACATACCATGCACAAATTGCTATTGCTAGTGCCAATGGCATTGCTTTCATTGTTTACCTATGCACAGGTGAAAATAGAAGGTGATGTCAGAGATGCTGCCGACGGGCAGCCGCTTTCCGGAGCTACTATCCTCATCAAGGGGAAGACGGGAGGCGCAAGCACAAACGCCACGGGTAAATTCTCCATTACTGTTCCAGACAACAATTCAATCCTCGTTATCTCTTCGCTCGGCTTCGTTACAAAAGAAGTACGGGTGAACGGACAGGCTTCTCTCAGCATCACACTGAGCAGGGAAGAGTCAGAATTGCGTTCAGTAGTGGTGACCGCTTTGAACATCAAAAGACAAAAAAGTTCGCTGGGTTATGCCGTAGCGGAAGCTACAGCCAAGGACATTGCAGGTTTCGGTGAAACCAATGCCATGCAATCCCTGGCGGGTAAAATGGCCGGTGTGAATATCTCCGGTACCACCGCAGGACCTACAGGATCCACGCGTATCTCTATCCGCGGTGTGCGTGAACTGCTCGGTGCCAACCAGCCATTGTTCGTCATCGATGGTGTGCCCGCCGTAAACGGCAATATCGGTAGCGCCAACCAGAACGGAGGCTTTGACCTCGGTGACGGTCTCTCCGATATCAACCCCAACGATGTGGAATCCATCACCGTACTGAAAGGCGCTTCCGCCGCGGCTCTCTATGGCAGTCGCGCCATGAACGGCGTGGTGCTCATCACCACCAAAGGTGGCAGGAACAGGAAAGGCATCGGTGTTGAATTCAGCAGCAATATGACCATCGACAGGGTCAACACCAAACTGGATGAAGTACAGAAGATCTACGGCCAGGGCAATAACGGAATGGTTCAACGCTCTGCTGCAGAAGCTTCCAATATCACTTCCAGCTGGGGACCGAAATATACTGACAATGATACCATCCGTCAGAGAGACGGAAGTCTGCGCCCGTACAAATACCTCGAGAACAATATGCAGAACTTCTTCCGTAATGGTGTTACCTGGTTGAATACGGTAGCGGTAACAGGCGGCAACGAAAATGCGAATATCCGCGCTTCCTACTCCAATATCAGCAGTACAGACGTGAACCCCAAAGCCGGTTTCGGAAGAAATACATTTACAGTTCGAGGAGAAGCGAAGCTCACAGACAAGCTCACTGTAGAAGCAAAAGGAAGCCTGCTGTTCGAGGATGTGACCAACAGGCCTGCACTCACGGATGATGTGAACAATATCGGTAACGGTCTGCTCGCCATCGCCGGGAACTTCGACCAGGCATGGCTCCAGGATTTCGCAAACCCTGATGGTACTTATATCAACTACACCGGTAATAACTACAGGGCCAATCCATACTGGACCATCAACCGCACTACTAACAACAGTAAGAAGCAACGTACCAACGGATCTTTGAACGTTCGTTATAAGTTCAACGACAAACTCAGCTTCCAGGCAAGCGCGGGTACTGACTTCTATACGTTCGACTTCGAGAATTTTTACGACAAATACACGCCTTCACGTGATGGTGGTATCCTGCAGCTGAGGACCATCAAGATGAAAGAAGAGAACTACCAGGGTATGTTCAACTACAACACCGAGCTCTTCAGTGATTTCAAACTGAACGCCATGGTTGGTGGAAACATCATGAGGAACAGCAACAGCAATGTGTTCACAGAAGGAAAGGAGATCATCGTTCCCGGAAAGAATATCATTGCCAACTTCTCCAATGTACGTGTGAACAATCCTCCTGAAGGCAATACAGACCGCTCTATCCACTCTTTGTTCGGCAGCGCAGAACTGAGCTGGAAAGATCAGCTCTTCACTACCTTCCAGGCAAGGAATGACTGGTCTTCCACACTACCCAAAGGCAACTGGTCTTATTTCTATCCTGCTGTTGACATGAGCTGGCTCGCGTCAAATACCTTCGATCTTTCAAATACACCCATCAGCTATGCCAAGCTTCGTGCATC
Source organism: Pseudobacter sp. (assembly GCF_051955275.1). NCBI lineage: Bacteria > Pseudomonadati > Bacteroidota > Chitinophagia > Chitinophagales > Chitinophagaceae > Pseudobacter > Pseudobacter sp. The sequence goes on from NZ_JBQCGW010000239.1 coordinate 6,723, forward strand.
ATGGGGTAAGGTAGGTAGCGATGCCATTCCGGGCAACACAGCATTTTATTATGCCATGACCGGTCTCAGCATCAACAACAAACCGATGGGAGAGATCCTGGGTAATGTGATCCCTAACGATAATATCAAACCGCAGTTCAAAACTTCCAAAGAGATCGGTTTTGAAATGGGCCTGCTGAAAGACCGCATTTCAGTTGATTTCACATACTATGATGAAAAAACCGATGATGCCATCGTGATGCTGCCGATTGCACAAACCTCAGGCTATAATTTTGCCATGCTCAACGCAGCATCTCTCCGCAACAAAGGTGTTGAGATTTTGCTGAAGTTCACACCGCTGAAACTAAGCAATGGCCTGCGCTGGGACCTTTCCTTCAACTATGCGAAGAACGTCAACAGGGTAGAGTCGCTCGCAGAAGGACTGGAAGCCTATGTTGCAGCGGAAGCCCGCTGGGCCGGTGCCACCATCACGGGTGATGTTGGTGAGAAGTTCGGATCTATCAAAGGACTTGATTACAAGTATGACGATAAAGGCAACAAAGTGATCGGCGCAGATGGTCTTCCTCTCTTCGGCGATAATCCTGTAGTGCTGGGCAATACAACTCCAGATTGGACAGGCGGTGCCACTACTTCACTTTCTTACAAAGGTTTTGAATTCAGAGCAGTGGTTGATATAAGGGTAGGAGGAGATATGTTCTCCATGACCAATATGAGCCTCTACGCTCAGGGCCAGGCTCCCGCCACATTAGCGGGCAGGGATGGCTGGAATGAATTCTCCCGCGAATATAGGGCATGGCAGGATGCAGGTTCCGTAGGAACCGCTCCAACACAGAACAACCGTGGCTATATCGCAGAGGGCGTTAAAGAAGATGGTACACCTAACGACAAAGCTGTAAGCCCTTCCACTTATTGGGTGAAAGTGGCCAACAATACACCAAAGCCGTTCATTTACGATGGAGGATATGTGAAGCTCCGCGATATTGGCCTCAATTACACCCTCCCCAAATCCCTGTACAAACGTTTGCCCGTACAGAATATCACAGTAGGTGTGATCGGCCGTAACCTCTGGATCATCTCCAAGAATACGCCCAATATCGATCCTGAATCCAATTACAATAACGGTAACGGCCAGGGCTTCGAGTACGGCTCACTGCCCGGCAGAAAGCGTTATGGATTCAATGTGCTGATCAAACTTTAAACCATTAAATGCTCGCAAAATGAAATGTATTCAATATATCATACTGGCCGGGTCCCTGCTCGCTTTCCAGGCCTGTACGAGGGACTTCGAGGAGATGAACAAAAACAAAGCGGGGTACAATGAACTCGATGCACAATACCAGTTTGCCAAAGTACAGGCTGATATGAGCGGCGACAGGGAAGATACTTGGCGCTATGATCTCGGTATCGCATCGCCGATGATCCAGCACCTCGGCGGATCATGGTGGACACAACACGGAGGCATGTACCAGATAGTTGAAAAAAGCCATTGGTTCAGCCATTGGGAAACCACTTACCCGCGTGAACTGAAGAACCTCCAGGATATCATCGACAAAACTGCTGGAGATCCCGCACAGGTGAATATGCACGCAGCTGCCCGCATCCTGCGCATCCTGGTGTTTTCAAAACTCACCGATATGTACGGTGATATCCCTTACAGCCAGGCTGCCAAAGGATTTACCGATAAGATCTATCTCCCCAAATACGATACACAGGAAGAGATCTATAAAGATTTCTTCAAGGAACTGGACGAAGCGGTGGATGAGCTGAACGCCTCCGCACCAGCAGTTGCCGGCGATGTTTTCTACGATGGCAATGTTGCCAAATGGAAAAAGCTCGGCAACTCATTACGTCTCCGCCTCGGTTTCCGCCTCACCAAACGTGATCTCGCAGAAGCTAAAAAACAGGTGGAAGCAGCTATCAGCAAAGGGGTGATGACCGACCTTGCAGATATTGCCATGACCAGGCATATGGATATCTCCTATGCAGCAGGAGAAAACCGTGGTAATGGTCGCTCACAGGTGTTTAAAGCTGAGCCAAGGTCATCCGGCTTCCGTCTCGTTCGCACACTGGTGGACACCATGGCCATGACATCAGATCCACGCCTCTACATCTTTGGCGGCACTTATGTTGGTGATGCCTTCATCGGTTCTTCAGGTGTAGTGGATATCAGTGGCTATATGCCACCCCTGGGTACTGTACCAGGCGCTATGGCATGGAACCTCTGGGGGGATTATGGAAATGTGAACGGCCCCAACGGCAGCATCTATGTAACCCAGAACGATAAATTCCTTCAGCCCAGCAAATATGTTTCTGCCCTCAATGCCCCCTTCTTCCACCTCACCACTGCAGAAGTGGAATTCCTGCTGGCAGAAGCGGCACTCAGGAACTGGGGCGGTGTAACCAATGCCGATGCGCATTTCAAGAAAGGTCTGCAACTGGCCTGTGAAGCAGCTGCGCTCTATCCCGGAGCTCCTGCACCTTCACAAGCAGATATTGATGATTTCAAAGCGCATTACACACCATTCCCCACCAACTTCGATCAGGCAATGAAAGCCATTCACACACAGATGTGGGTGAATTTCTTCCTGAACGGAACGGAAGCATACTCCAACTGGAGAAGGACCGGCTACCCGCTCCTCACCAAGTTCACATCAGTAGAGTGGTACTCTGCCGGAGCTCCTGATTTTCCACGCAGGTTCTTCTATCCTGAATCCGAAGTGATCCAGAACCCGAAGAACTACCAGGAAGCGATCACCAGGCTCGGCGGTGCAAACGACTGGATGAAACCCGTATGGTGGGATAAACAACCTTAAAAGCACTTCAAACAACAATAGCACCGGCGGATCATTGTATCCGCCGGTCTTTTACTTCTTACATATGAAACAACTGATCTTCTGCTGCTGGTGCTGCATCACCCTGATAGCCTGTGACCCGGCGCGCAATGGTATCGATCTCACGGCTAAGAACCTCCGTATCATCAATGGTGGTACCTCTGCTTTATCTGCCCGCGTTCAGTTCAGTCTGAATGCTGTGGGAGATGCCATGCTGGTGATCACAGAGAAAACAACCGGAGAGGAGAAACGCACCCCCGTATCAAAAGAGAAGATCAATCATAATATCACGGTTACCGGTCTTAAAGAGAAAACCACCTACCATGTAAAAGTACAGGTGCAGGGCCGCGATGAGAGTTTCGGCACGTCGGCGGAACAGACATTCACTACCGCTGCCATCCCGGCTTCAGTAAAGGCCTTCTACAAACCGGAAGACAATACGCTCAGCGAAACTGACGGAACTCATTTTCTTTTCACCAGCAGGGTAGGACCCGCCTGTATCTATCTTATCGATAACAAAGGGAAGATGGTCTGGTACCGCACTACACAGAACATGCTCAAAGTGGTTCGCCTTACAAGGAACAATACATTATTATGTCTGGAAGATGAGAACAGCACCTCCTTCGGTGATGGCAATGTGATCCTGGAGCTCAGTCTTGGTGGCGACACACTCTTCTACGTTCGCCAGGGCAGCAAGGGCTTCGATAAATCAGTTCACCATGATCTCTACCTCAATCACCGTGGCAATGTAGTGGCCGTCACCAACGTATACAGACCCGGCATCACCATCCCCGGGGACGGCATCATCGAGTTCGACCGCGGCGGCAACAAGATCTGGGAGTGGACCACCTTTGACTCACCCGATGCAGCGGAAACCGGCATCAGTAATCAACCCTGGATCAATTCACTGGCGCAGGACAATGATAACAACTACATCATATCCCTGCGTTCCTTCTCGCAGGTATGGAAGATCAATTCCACCACAGGAGCGGTGATGTGGAAACTGGGAAAAGGTGGTAATGTGCAGATGGAAACTGCTGATGAATTCCAGTTCCAGCATTATGCACACCGTAACCCGCAAGGCGATATCATGCTCTTCGACAACGGCAGCGCCACCCGGCCCGTAACCCGCCTGATGAGCTTCACCATCGATGAGCAACAGAAAAAGGCCACCCGCAAACTGGCAGTTGAGCTGCCCTCCAATCTATACTCCGCCATCATGGGCAGCACCATGCTGATGCCTGATCAGAACATACTCTCCGCCAGTTCCAATAACAGCCGGTTTGTAAAAACCAATGCAGCAGGGCAGGTACTCTGGAGCGTTAAAGTTGCCGAGCCCATCTACCGCGCCGAATACGTTGGCAATCCATTTCTTACTTATTGATAATAAAAGAGGCTGACCATATAGATCAGCCTCGGTACTACACCCCTGTTTTTCGGTGGAATAACGTTTCAAAAAGATTATTTTCCTCCAGGCGTAGGTTGTTTAGTTCCAACATTTTTTTCCAGCACGGATATATATCGTTGTGCGTCCTTGTTATCGGGATCGATAGCCAGGATCTTCTGCAGGTAGGCGATGGCCTCCGGGAAATCCTTTTCCTTGTTGGTTTCGTAGGCAGCTATATATCCGTATGCTTCAATCAGCCATTTCTTATTGGTAGCATTGGTGGTATCTTTTTCCAGCACTGCAATCAGATTATGATAATGCGGAATAGCTGTACCTGCTTCCATGGTGGAATCCTGCATGGAGTTGGCACGTGCACGCCAGTAATAACCGAATGCCTGCTCTGGATATTTGGCGATGTATGAACCGAACACAGTATCAGCCTGAATATATTCTTCAGCCCTGAAATGTGCGAGGCCCCAGTTGAAAAGATCCAGGTTGGTGGCCTGATCATTACCAGTATAATACATGCCGGTATACTTCGCTTCCAGGCTGTAGTTCTTCAGTTTCTTGCTGAGATCGGTGAGCTTTTTGTAATACGCATAAGCGGCAACACTGTCTTGCTGGCGATCAGCCGCTTTCTCATAATAAGCCATCGCACTGTCTTCCATACCTGCCTGCGTGCTGTACAATTCAGCCATCGTTTCAAAATCCTTTGCAACATAATTGCTGTCGTGCCCCTTTGAAAAATACTGCTTCATGGTTTCCATGGCAGTAGCAGTATCGCTGTTGCCCAGGTAACTGTAAGCAAGCAGTTTGTACAGTCTCGCATTATTGGGAGATGCAGCCAGCAGGGTCTTTGCCTTTGCAATGGCAGGCTCGTAGTTTTTTGAAAGATAGAGCAGGTCTGTAAGTTGGTACTCATTCTCATCACTGGGATCGCTGTGGCGCTGGTATTTGAGGAAATAACTCATCGCCTCCGGCAGATCGCGGTAGTAATAATGATAATAGAGCTCATAATAAGCCGGTGCATAGAGCGAGTCTGCTGCAATGGCCTGCTCAAAATAATTCACATAAAGCTGGTCGTTCTTCTGTGCAACAAAGATCTTACCCAACTGGTATAATGCGGCTGCATAATTCTTGTCTTTATCCAGCGCCTGCGAATATGCTTTGTAAGCAGCTGTGCCATCACCGAGCCTGCGGTAGGCATCACCCTGAAGCGCAGAAAGCGTTGCATCTTTCTTCTCACGTTTCATGGCTTTGTCCAGCACCGTCAGTGCATAGGCTGGATCACCATTCTTTGCATCCAGGTGCGTATTGGCAACCGCAGCAAGAACATTTGCATCTTTCTCCCGGGTAGCTTCTATTGCCTGTGTAAAGAACGCATTGGCGCTGTCTGTTTTGTTCTCCTTCATCAGAAGGGCGCCATAGGCCACTTTGAACATCGGCTCAGAACGAACGGCCTCGGGAGCGGCGGCCAGTTCCTCACGGAGGGTGGCTGCATCGTCTGCCCCGGGAAAAGTCTGTGCAAGCAGGTACCAGTTGCCGGCATTGGCCGGATCAGTTTTCAGGGTAGCATGTAACAGCTCCCTGGCGCTCTCAAACCGCTGATGGTAGATGAGTTGCGCTGCTTCCGGTTGCTGCTGTGCAATGCTCTGAGAAGCACTGCAGATGAGGGCGAGGGCAGTAACAGTATATTTCATTTAAGCACTTTTTTAGTTCCCGCCAGACTGCTCTGTACAGGAGGATGACTACTATGATCAGAGAGAGCTAAAGTTAAAAAGCTCAGTTCAG
>NZ_JBQCGW010000240.1:0-7600 GCF_051955275.1 Pseudobacter sp.
CATTGTTTTATCGTTAGTCTGCCATAGTCTCCCGGTTAAAAACCTTATCCGCATGAAAAAATACTATACCCATGATGGGGTACAACAACATGGCCCTTTTTCAATTCCGGAGCTTCAGGTACTGAACCTGCGTCCTGAATCTTACATTTGGCATGAAGGTCTTAGTGACTGGCAGCTTGCGGGCTCAGTTGAGGAGTTGAAAGCCATTTTCAACAGTCATCCTCCGCCTTTCCGAAATTCATCAGTGCAGTCCCCTCCCTCTCTGGAAACTTTAAAACAATCCTCTGCATATCGTTCAGGAAAGAGGGCAGGTAAATTGTTAATAATAATTTCAGCTATTCTGTTATTGACCTGGGGTGGCAGATACATTTATGCCAGGGTGGAAGAGCAGCAAATGAAAAATCATATCAAAAAGAATATTTCGCAATATGTTCAGGCAGGAAACAGTGCCTATAAATACAGCCTGCTGGGCGGCATTTCAGGGTTGAAAATGACGCTCTCAAACAATACGCAATATGTATTGGAAGAAGTAAAAGTCAGGCTGGATTATCACAAGCCGGATGGAACTATCTGGGATCACAAAATAATTGTATTTACTTATGTAGCCCCATTTGAAGAAGCTGTATTGCCCGTTGAAGATACAAACCGTGGGGTCAAGATCTCTTACCAGATCCATTCTGTAAAAAGTGTTGAACTTGGGCTATGATCCAGCTATAAGTTCTGTAAATACTTATACCCGTTGCCCGTGTTCAGCATCAGAATCTTCTCCTGTCTGTGTACCAACCCCTGTTTCAGCAACTGCTGTAACGCCACCCACAGACCTGCACCTTCAGGAGCTATCAGCAAGCCTTCTTCGCGGGCGATCAGTTTTACGGCAGCGATCATATCCGCATCGCTTACTGCTACGGGCAGTCCGCCGGATTCCCGCAGTACGCGCAGGATCATCTTTTCTGCAAAAGGATGGGGTACTGCCAAACCGTTTGCCAGTGAGGGCTGCCCTGCATATTCCTTCACGCTGCTGATCTTTCCGGAATATCTTTCCACTACCGGTTGGCAATTTGCAGCCTGTACCGCAATCATCCTGGGGCGCTTGCTATCGATCCATCCCATAGTTTCCATTTCGGAAAAGGCTTTCCACATGCCGATCAGGCCGGTGCCGCCTCCGGTTGGATATAATATCACATCGGGCAATTCAAAACCGAACTGCTCTGCAATCTCATATCCCATGGTTTTCTTTCCTTCCAGGCGGAAAGGCTCTTTCATGGTGCTGATATCAAAATAGGGAAGTGATTGTTTCAATTGTGCAACGCGTTTGGCACAATTGCTGATGAGCCCATCTACCAGCACCAGTTCCGCGCCGAACAGCCGGCATTCTTCCTTGAATACATCCGGCGTATGCGATGGCATCACTACCACGGCTTTCATGCCTGCCGCGGCGCAGTAAGCGGCCATTGCGCCTCCGGCATTACCTGCCGTGGGAACGATACAACCTTCAAATCCGAATTCTTTTACCTTGCTCACCGCAACACTGATGCCACGGGCTTTGAAAGAACCGGTTGGATTGCCTGATTCATCTTTGATAAAGAGATCCGGCAATTCATATTTTTCGGACAGGTGTTTGGCGTAGATCACTGGTGTCATGCCTTCACCCAAACTGACAATATTCTCCGTATCCATCACGGGAAGGAATTCCGCATACCGCCACATGGTGGATACTCTTTGCTGCAATGTAGTGGGAGAGAGGTTCCGAGGCAGGTCATACATGGCCACCAGTGGCTGCTGGCAACAGGGTGAAAATGTCTGCGGCTCAAAAATGGATACGGCCTTTCCGCAATCTGAACAAGCCAGTTGGGCTAATCTGCTGTGTTGTTGTGCTACTTTCATAAACTCACTATTTCTCGCTCAATGACCATGTAAATGTAGTGAGTCGCTGCACGAAAGGTTATACCGTTTCCTTATGGTCTATAACTTTTTGTTATAACGGGTAGCGAGCTTGATAAAAAGCTGGTTGAGGCGATCGGCTTCTGAATCACGCCGCTGAACAAAGTAGAATGCACGCTGGATGGACATTCCAGGAATATTCAATTTTACCAGTTCCCCATTTTTGAGTTGTTTCACTACGGAGCGGAGTGGAAGGAAGCCCACACAAGTATCATCCAACAGGAAGTTTTTCAATGCTTCAGTACCCCCTAAAACGATCTTATGGCGGATATCCGCAATGCTCATTTTGCATTTCTGCAATGCTTCGGTAACGGCCTGCAATGTGCCTGATCCTCTTTCGCGCAGCGCCACCGGTATTTGTTTCAGCTCTTCCGGCTGGATGGTCTTTCTTTTTACAAGACTGCTGCGAGCGCTGCATACAGGTACCACTTCATCGGAGATGAAGAACTGGTATTTTACCGAATTGAGCTGTTTCTTCCCTTCTGTGATGCCGAGGTCTATTTCATGATCCAGCAAAGCCTTGAGGATGTTTTCGGAGTTGCGGTTCACAAGTGTGAGCTCGATATTGGGATGTTGCTGGTGGAAGGCGGAGAATACTGGAGGGATCACGTACAATGTAATGGTGGTGCTGGTTCCAAGTGTGAGCGATCCTTTAGCCTGATTAAGATCATCCTGGCGGCTCATATCGAAAGTGAGTTGTCTTTGCAACTCCCGTGCTTTCATTACATAGCTCAGCAACAGCTTTCCTTCGGAAGTAAGCGAAATGGCATTTCCTTTCCGCTCGAAGAGGCTGGTGCTGTAATTCTTTTCAAGCGTCTGGATATGCCTGGTGATGGCAGGCTGACTGATGTACAATACTTCCGCGGCTTTGGAAAAGCTGAGTTGGGTGGCCACTTCAAAAAATACCTCATGACTGAAACTGATCATTGTCTGTGGTTTTGATAATGGAAGAGGGACAATGAAGGTACATCAGTTCCTGGTCAGAAAGAATTTTCTGTTCTTATGGAATTATATTGAGGATATTTTCGTTTTCGATGATCAGCATGCCGTGCCTGTCAGCTGTGATACCGTTTGTCAATGTGTAAGTATATCCTGGAATCATCCCATCCATCACTGTAGGCATATATGCAAACCGGATATTGGTGGAATGTTCCATAAGGGCTTCACCGGCTTCAATGATATGAGTGGAGATGATGAAATTACAGTTACGGTAAGCTGCAAAACTTTCAGTCACTGCCAGGGTTGCATCATACGCATCCTGAACATTGGTGCCTTTGAATAGTTCATCGAAAATCACCAGCAGGTCTTTGCCGCTGGCAACCTCTTCCGCCACTTTTTTCACTCTCAGCACTTCAGCGTAAAAATGACTGTATCCCATAGACAGGTTATCCGGCACATTGATGGATGAATACAGCCCCTGTTTGATGGAGAACTCCATTTTACCAGCAGCAACAGGAAACCCCATATGTGCGAGGTAAACAGCGGTTCCGATGGACTTCATAAAAGTGGATTTGCCAGCCATATTTGCCCCGGTAAGAAACAGCAGGTTTTGTTCCATGTTGAAGCTGATATCGTTCCCTGTAGCTTTTTCGAGGGCAGGGTGCCTGCAGTCCAGGATAGTAAGCTGGTGTTGCCTGGCAGGCAAAGCAAGTGGATATACAAACCCTTTTTCCCTGGCCACATTTGAAACGGATATAAATATATCCAGCTGGTATATGAACTGCAGCATCGATCGCATTTTGTCATGCAGTTGATTTCTCAGAAAATGATCGTACCTGGCAAGTTTCCACCAGGCCCTGGTAACATTCCCTTCTCTTATTATTCTCAAAAGCTTCCTGTTGCTGAATAATTCTTTAAGTTCGTTCAATTCATGATGGAAAGGTAAATGATCACCCGCGTTATCCAGGTGATGGATGAAGTTGAACAGCTGCGTCAATAACTGAATAGTGGTTAAAAGACCATTGCAAACCATATTGTATTCAGCTTTCAGGCCCATTGCTTTCAGTAATTGTCTACGAAAAGTTTGAAGGAGGGCGGCAGCTGTATGCTGCCTGCCGCCTGAATAAAGATATGCTTCCATAATGCTGAACGCACTTGCGTCGAATGGGAATTGCAGGTTTTTTTCCTGGAAGTAACGGAAACCTGCAATTCTCTGATTGATGAGGGCTTCATTCAGCAAGGGATGATGGAATAGTTGATCCAGCAACCGCTCCCCTCCGTTTGTTTTTGTCTGGTTGAAAATGCTGAAAAGTGAGTCTGGCTTATACTTTCCCTGGATATTGAGATCTTCCAATGTCTGTTTATCTGTAATGAACAACATATTGTTTTATTGTTTTGGAAGCCCTTTTTGTAATACTTCCATTATTCCTTCATTTTTAATGATGATCATTCCATGCCTGTCAGGAGTAATACCTTTTTCAAGCCTGTAAGTGTATACTGGTCCCTGTAACTGCATATGGGTAGGCAGGAAGATGAAGTGGATATTTTCATGAGCCTTCTGCAATACATCACCAGCTTCCATGATATGAGTGCTTACAATGAACTGGCAATTGCGCATGCGTGCAAAAACTGAAATGATAGCGATGGTAGCTTCCCGCGCATCCTTTACATTGGTGCCTCTGAACAGTTCATCGAAGATTACAAACAGGCTCTTGCTGAGCGCCATTTGCTCCACCACTTTTTTCACGCGTAATACTTCCACGTAAAAATGACTATAACCAAGGCTGAGGCTGTCGGGCAGGTTGATGGTAGAGAAAAATCCATCTCTCACGGAGAACTGCATCTTTGCAGCTGCCACAGGAAATCCCATATGCGCCAGGTACACTGCTGTTCCTACTGCTTTCATGAAAGTGGATTTCCCGGCCATATTGGCACCGGTGAGGAATGCCACATTATTATCGGGAGTAATGCTGATTGAGTTTGATACAGGTGATTGTAACAATGGATGATATACATCCGTGAGGTGAAGGCTGTGTGCTTCTTTACTGATAGCTTCAGGAAATACGAAGTTCCGCTTACGGGCCACGCGTGCCACGGAAGAATATACATCCAGGTTGTAGATGAAACAGAGAAGCTGCTTAACTTCCTCAATGTTCCTGTACCGGAAAATCCTGTCGAATTTGATGTTTTCTTCAAAGCCGGGTTTCACCTGCTGGTTATGTCTGAAAATCACATCCCAGCCTTCTGTTGCCAGTACAGATCCGATAGCGCTCAGCTCTTCTTCATATGGCGCGCTTTGCGGTGAAAGCCTGATCTCCTGTATCAGCGCTTTGAGCTGATGGATAACACTGATGAGGGATGAAATACCGTTCGCTATTCGCTGGTATCCGGTATCGGAACCTGTTACCTGTTTGATAATACGTGCCAGGCTTTTTTTCTCATGTGTCAGTTGCGACCGTACGTCAGTATTGTTCAGGTATAGCTCTATCTGTTCAATGGATTGGCTACTGAAGGGAAATGCCTGATCCGTGATGCCAAAGAAGCGGATAATACCGCTTCGGCGGTTGATTGCATCTTCGCTTGAAAGAGGGGCGCGGAACATCTGTTCCAGCTGTTCTGCGCCTCCTTTTGTATTTGTGTGATTGAAGATCGAGAAAACAGATTGCTGACCCCTCTTACTGAAAATACTCAGGTCGTCAAGCGTTTGTTTATCTGTGATAAAGCTCATGATTGTATTTCGTATAATGATTACAGTGAGGTACTGTTATCTTCCTTTTCTCCGTATCCAGATCACCAGGCTGGTGATCACAAGCAGGGCCGGGAAGATCCATTTGAGGAGAATGGCTGCTACTGCCCATCCTTCCCTGGTGACATCCAGATTTTCGTCGAGTGGCGGATCGCGACGCATATTCACAGGTGCTTCTCCGTCAGACATCCAGTAGAAAGCGGCCGTGATCAGTCCGAAATTGGCGGGCCTGATATCCTGCCGACTGGTACGGAGTTCTGCATTGCTCATCCAGTCCGCATCACCTGCTATGAGTATTTTCTGTTCCCTGTCATTGATTTTCCTGCTAAGTGCCATTACCAATGGAAGGCTATCTTTGGTTTCAAGCGCAGGATTGAATATGGCACTGTCGTCAACAAAGTTGCTGGTCTCCTTTTCAACCCAGGTACCGGCAGTATCCGTCCTGAAAAGGGTAGTGACCTTGAAGCCTTTGTCAGTTGTGAGTTTTAAGGTGCCGGCGGTAGGTGTTGTGAGCATCAGTTTTTTCTCCCGCATAATGGCAAAGTAATGGGAGAATGTGGCCGACTCAGGTGTTGCGGAACTCAGGATCAATTCCTGCTGATGGTCTTTGGATGGGTTCACCAGCATGCCTTCCATAAATTGAACTCCCAGGGATTCCGTAATGGCATTCATGAATTCCTGTTTGCCGGGTTCCCCAGCTATAAGCAGGTTTCCGCCGCGCGAAAGGTAATTTTCGAAATTTGCTTTTTCTTCAGGTGTCAGCAGTTTCTTCACATCTGCCATAACAAGGATATTTACGGAGTCAGGAACAGGCTGAAGCAATGATATATTGGTGAAGTCAAATCCATTGTTGATCAGCGAATGCCGGAAGGTTCTTTCCTGCGCGATGGTCTTGTAACCCCTGTCGAAATTGTTACCGGACTCTCTTTCTCCATGCCCGCTTACAAAGCCTACTAGAGGCAGTTTCATTACCAAACGCTTGAATGCTGCGGATATCTCCGCTTCATCCGGTACTTTCTGCATGTCTTCAAAGATCCGGAGGAAGGTGGATTGGCCATTTTCTCTTTTCAATTGACGGACAAATCTGAATCCTTCAGGCTCCAGGTTGATCCGGTCCGCTATCTTTTCATAGGGAAGAATTTCAAAATCATAGTCATAAAGCCGGGCCATGGTGTCCACTCTTTCTGCTCCATGTACATTAGGAAATGCCTGGTCGAGGTAAGGATTTTCCACTTCCTTATAATACCTGACATATTTGAATTTGATGTCCGGTTTAAACCGGATATACCGTTGAAACAGTTCCTGGTCTGGCTTGTATGCGTGCGGTAAACCACTGTAGTAATTCGCTTCCAGCATATTGGTATAAGAAGTGATGGTGAGCCCGCCTTTCATTTTGCTGACTACCTCCTGGCTTGCCCTGGTAAGGGTGTTGGACTTGTTCCTGGTAACATCCAGGTAACCCATAAAAACGGGCATGGAGCTGATATAACTGGTCATGACCGTGATTGTAACCACTGCCAGGTACTTTCCTGTATTGGTCAGCCAATTGCTTTTCTGCCTGGCGATCTGAAGTTTAAGAATGGTAAAACTGACGAACATCCCCGATACCATGATGAAGTAAATTAGATCTTCGCTGGTGACCAATCCTCTGATAAAACTTTCAGCCCTGCCATTGATCGAAAGCCAATATGTGATATCCCTCACAAATTCCATATCCTGTCCAATCCTGTTCATGGAGCTCAGAGCGGCGAGCACAGCCAGTGTGCCGATGGCCGCCACTACATTATAGGATGTCAATGCAGACATGAACAATCCCACTGCTGCATATGCGCAGATCAGCAGGAACAGCCCCAGTAGTCCGCAACATATCACCGGTAGATCAACATGTATGATCCTGGTGGCGGCATACGCGCTGAAAACAGTCAGGATGAGTATCATCACCAGTCCGAATACCACCAGCGACAGGTATTTTCC